>JBDRLK010000328.1:0-13773 GCA_043813155.1 Pseudomonadota bacterium
TGAACGCCTTGTACACGTATCCCTTTTCCGCCGTCAGGCTGAACAGGGAGACATTTTTGAGCTTTTGCTTTCGAATCATGCTGTTGATAAAAACCCTGTACTGCGGGAACCGGCAGTTCCCGGGGGTGAACGGCATGAAATAGGCAAGGAGCTCTTCATTGTCCCGCCTCGTATTGATGTACTTGAGAAGGCCTCCCGTAGTGAGCAGAAGCGGCAGGCACTCCTTGCACGACGCATGGGCGCGGCCCAGCTTCAGGTCATCGAAGTCATAAACAGGGATGGCGTCGGACCGCACCCCGATCCCCTGGAATGCGGCTGCCAGGGCCTCGCTGCTCAGCTGCCCCATGGACGGGATCATCAGGTGAACCCTTTTATCAAAAAAGCTCACCCTCTCGTTGCCGGAAGATATGAAGTACGGCACGTTCTTTTCGAATACGACCCGCGCAGGGGTAAAGGGCGCTTCTTTTATGTCCTTTACTTTTAACTCCCTGTACCGCTGTACGATATCGAGAAAGGCCTCGATTCGCGTGTCGATGCCCGCATCGGCAGTGTGGCTGTCGAGCTCGAGTGTAAGTGACGGTTTCGCCTTCATGATATCGCGGACATAGCCGATCAGAAACGAGTCGGGCCCGCAGCTGAAATTGGTCACAAAAGCGGCGAAAAGCTGCGGGTGCTTTTTGACGAAGCTGGCCGCTTTGAGCAGCTCCTGGCCCACGGCCCAGCACATGTCCCCGTCACACGGCTCTTCTTCAAAGGAGAGGCAGTCCCAGGGAATTACAAGAACGTCCCTCGAGGCAAACTTCGCGGGGATGCCCATATTGGCCTCACCGGCAAAGGCGTTGTAGGACCTGCCGAAAAGGACCACGGCTGATTTCTCCTTGTCCTCTTCCAGCTCGGCCAGCAGCTTTTCTCCGAGAGCTTTCATCTTCCCGACGAAGCCGCGCTGCGCGCTCACGGCCTTCCCGTAGGCGCCCAGGGCCTGCTCGCGGCTCGAGCCGATCTCGAGTGCGAGCCGAACGAAAACCTCGGCGCAGGAATCGAGGCCCTCTGAAAAATCGATCACCGGTGCAAGAAGCCCGGCCGAACGATCCACGTGCTTGAACGCGCTCTTCAGGTAATAGGCCTCGCTCTGGAGCAAAACACAGGTGCAATGATGCTCTCTCAGCTTGCTGATGCTGTTCTTCACGGCCAGCGTCATGATCTTGGGCAAAAAGATTGCGTCGAGGTTTTTCGCAAGAAGGTCGGCAAAGAAACCGTGGGCCAGCTCGCCGGGATAGCAGAAGGAAGAGCGCCGTTTCTTCCGGCCGTCCGGGTCGGCGGCGTCCGGGAGAACGACCTCACAGCCCAGCTCGGCAAAAAAGGTGCGGAAAAGGGGAAAGAAGGTATTGGTCAAGTAGGACCTGGAGATCCCTATCCTTTTCGGGGGCCGTTTGCCGGCGGGCAGCGCAGGGAGCTTCTCCCCTGCCGGGCGCACGGGCGTGTCGAACACGAGCTCCTGGCGCATGCGGACGATGTCGAGATAAGAAACATTGTGAGCGATCCTGTGCCGCTGATTGTAAAACCGGTTGCAGGCGCCCCCGAAGGGTATCTTTTTGCCGTTTATGATGGGCATGGCGATTTCGCAATGCCGGTCGCACCTCTCTCTCCCCCCCCTGCACACAAAGGGCCTGCCGTAGGAGATCTCACGAGCTGCAAGCTCCCGGAGAGAAAAAGAACCCTTTTTAAGAAGCCCGTTTTCGATCCGGTTCTTCACCTCCAGGGCGACGCCGAAGGCGCCGATAAGGCCCGGGTCCGGAGGAACGATAATCGAGCGTTCTATGAGATTGGCCATGGCCAGGGGGACCGCCTTGTTGTAGCACACGCCGCCCTGCATGAAGACCTTCTTTCCGACGGGGCGCTGCCCCTTGACCCGGTTGGCGTAGTTCATGCAGATGGAGTAGACGAGGCCCGCGACGATATCCTCCCTGCCGATGCCTTCGTGGCTCGCGGACTTGATGTCCGAGCCTATGAACGCCGCGCACTGATCGTTGAAGTTCGGGGGTTTGAGCCCCTTGAGGGCGACAGGCTCAATATCCGTGAAGTGGATGCCGAGGCTCTCCCGGGCGGACTCCTCGAGAAAGGACCCGGTCCCGGCCGAGCAGGCCTCGTTCATGGCATAGTCGGAAGGGACGCCGTTCGTCAGGTGCGTGTACTTGGCGTCCTGGCCGCCGATCTCAAAGATGGTGTCCACTTCGGGGTCAAAGAACGTCGCGCCCGTCGCATGAGCGATGATCTCGTTGATGATGGCTGTCGCGGAAGCGTGAAGCCCGGAGATGTGCCTGCCGGAGCCGGTGACGCCGAGGCCGATGATGTCCACGTTCACGCCCGTCCGGGCGTCGAGCGCTCCGTAGCATTGCCGGGATGCCCGCACCGGGTCGCCGCTGGTCCGCAGGTACTCCGACGCAAGGACGGCGTTGTCACGCGTGCGCAGAAGGACCGCCTTGGTCGTGGTCGAGCCCACATCGAGGCCGATGATGCACTCGTCCCCCTGCTTCGCGGTGTCTTTGTTGAAGCTCTCAAAGGTCACCAGGGATTCTGCGTCCCGGATCGGGGGCAGATAGGTGAACGAAGATACGCCCTCGCGAAAGAGGTCATCGCGTTTGAGATCGAGGGCAACGTTCCCGGCCAGGGCGAAGCAGGCGGCGCCCAGGGCCTCGAAACAGTCGGCCGCTTCCGGGATATACAGGCTCTCGACCATGCCCCGCAGCTTGTCCATGACCACGGTGTTTTTCGTCACTCCGCCGACTGCCATGACCCTTTTGCGATCCACCTTTTCAAGAAGGTCCATGATCTTCTCGGCTATCATTCCACACAGGCCGGAAGTGACCCGGCCGATCGGGATCCCCTTGTTGAGGGCATGGGTGCAGTCGCTCTTGCAAAAGACCGAGCACCTGCCTGACACGGTGTACGCGTCAGTGTTCCGGGCGAACTCTATCGCCTCCTCGACCGAAATATCCATCCTCCTGACCTGCTGGAGAAAGAACTCGCCGGTGCCGGAGGCGCACTTGTTCCCGGTTTCAATGGCTGTTATATCCGGGACGGCGCTCAAGAGATAAGCGATGAAGTTCTCCGACCCGAGGCTGACCAGGGCGTTGCAGTCCTTTGCCCCGGAGTGTTGGCTGCGCTCGTACGCCAGGGCGTGCTCTATCGCTTCAGGCTCAGTGATGGACGTGGTTCCAATAATGTCTTTGAACTTTCTTCCCGTAAGAGCGCCGATGCAGCAGCTCTCAATCTTCAGGTCGGAAAGGATCTTTCTGAAGACCTTTCGCGGATTGCCCTCATGATTGCGGACAAGGGTCCTTGCAATCCGAACGCCCTCCTTGTCTTTTTGCAGCTCAACGACCTTGATGTTAGAGGCACCGAGACAGATTCCAATGGAATGTTGAGTCGTTTCCATCACCTTCCGGAACTTTCCAGTCTGTCTTTATAGGATTTTCGTGTTCGGATGTCCACCGTGATGGAGAATAAAGTCGCCGACTATTAAACCGACCCGCGGCATACTCGCCGCTGCTCCGCCCTCCCGCCTTTCTCAATGCCCGCAAGGCTTCCTTGACTGCCGCAGAGGCAGCGTTCGCGATGAGAAGGATGGGGAAAAGCGCCATGGGAGTGATCCCTCCCGGGGCGTCTCGTCCATGAATAAGCGGCGCGGGCCGGAGGGAAAGAACCGGGAAAAAACCCGATAAAAGCCTTTGCAAGATTCAACGAGTGGACTTATAATGGCCGTCTGCTGTTGAATATTCCGTCCGAAGGCAACGATGAAAGAGCCGGCATCATTTCGCGCGATCCTGAAAAAGGTCCTCCCTCTCAGGCTGGGGTTCATGAACGCGGCCGTCACGCTGCTTCAATGCGTCTTCTTCAGCTATTTTCTCTACGCCGGGCTGGTCCCGCGCAGCGGCGTCGACATCCTCCGCCTCCTCCTGAGCATCGTGACGGCGAACGTCATTGTCCTGCTGGTCAACACGGCCCTGAGCCGGACGCGGAGGCTGAGGGTCGCGGTGTCGCTGGTCCTGTTCTTTCTTTACGGGGCCCTTTACTCCTACCACCTGCGCGCGTCGGTCGGCCTTGACTACGCGGTTGTCAGGGACAATTTTTCAGAGGCGTTCCATTACGAGTCCCTTGTTTACGTCATCGATTCGCTGGGCGCTGCCGAGACGGCCATCGTGGCCGCGATCACCGCGGCCCTCCTCGTGCTGGAAATCAAGAGGGGGGGGATCGCCGGCCAGCGCCAGGACAGCCCGCTTGTCCCCAAGCTCATCGCCTCGGCCGCCGCGGTCGCGCTGATCGTTGCATCGCCCGTGGCCCTTTACGACGACATGGCCAATTTTTTCCAGACCGCCCGGCAGTACTACTCGGGCTCATCGGGTGACGACGGCTCCCTGGACGAGCTCGACTCGTTCGTCATGAAAAAAAACAGGGTAAAGTCCGGGGCGGGCCCGGCCCCCGGCCACGAGGCGGGCCGGCGCCCGCCCAATATTTTTCTTATCGCGATCGAGTCCTTCAAGGCCAACTTCGTGGAAGCCTGGTCCCCCGGCGGCGCGGAGGTCATGCCGTTCTTCAACTCGCTCATCGGCCGGGGCCTGTACGTCGAGAACTATTACGCCAACTCGATACAGACGAGCAAGGGGCATTTCTCGATCCTGTTTTCCGTGGTCCCGAGCGTGTGGGGCAAGGTGTTCGTTCGCTTCTCGAACCGCCATTTCTATTCCCTGCCCCGCGCCTTGCAGGACAGAGGGTACGAGACGATTTTCTACCAGGCGTACGATGACCTGAATTTCGACAACACGAAGGGATTTCTCTCGGCCAACGGTTTTTCCAGGATCAAGTCGGCGGTCGATCCCACGAAGAAAGAGGACCCGCACACCTCCTGGGGGTGGGGCCTTCAGGACGACGTTTTCTACGAGCGCTTTTTCAAGTACATGGACGGGCTGAACGCAAGCGGAGAGGCCGGCGGCAAGCCTCTCTTCGCCATCCTGGCCACGATCATGAACCATCCGGCCTTCGACATGATTCCAAAGGAAAACAGGCTCATCTATCCCAAGCCCGAGACCGCCAGGCAACGCTACGCAAACTCCGCGCATCTTACGGACATGTTCCTGAAGCGGTTTTTCGAGGAGCTCGAAAAGCGCGCTTATCTCGAGGACAGCGTCGTCATCCTGACCGGGGACCACAGCTTTCCCGTGGGGGAGCATAACCTCTACGGCAGGGAAGAGGGGTTTTTCGAAGAGTTTTTCAGGGTCCCCTTTCTCATGCTGGGGGAGGGATGGGTCAAGCCCCGGCGCATCGAGGGTGCCGCGTATTCCCATCTGGACATCGCACCGACCGTCCTGGACCTCCTGAACCTCTCGGTCGAGAACGGCCATTTCCAGGGGGTGTCCATGTTCGACAAGGACCTGGCGGCGCACCCGGTCTACCTGGTTCAGCCCTACTGCGGCAAGTACCTGGGCGTGGTCAGCTACCCCTACAAGTACGTGAAGAGGCTGACCACGCAGAAAGAGTTCCTGTTCGACCTTCGCAGCGACCCGGACGAGCACAACAACCTTGTCAAGCAACCGGAGCTGAAGACGGTGCTGGAGAACCTGAGGATGGAGTGGAAGTTCATCCTTTTCAACCAGAAGATGATCGAGAAGGACACGGTCTGGCCCGTTCAGGTCCGCCACCTGACGCGCTGACGGCCGGTGGGTAGTCAACAGATAAGCAGAACATGGAAAACCATGATCATAGGCGGAAGCGAAAAGTTGAAGACGCAGACATTTTGTTCTATAGTACCGTTGTAAAGGGCCATCGCCCGGCAAGGAATGCCATGAAGACCAAACGCTTTTCGACCCTGATCCTGTTTGCTTTCTTCGGAGGGCCCCTGGCCGCGCCCGGGCCGGCGGCCGCGGCCGAAGCGGGCGGATCTTCCACGGTCTGCAAGAGCGGGCTCGAGAGGAAAGCCGAGCCCATCGTCGACGGGATAGAGCTCATCGAGGAGAGCTGCGCCGACCCGCTTTACCATGCCTTCCTGGCCAGGGTCGGCCTCGCCTCCGATCGCTACGAGGTCATCACCACGCCGGCGAAGATGATTTACACGGAGGTGGACAAGTTCGGGGAAAAGACAGGGAGCATCGTCGCCACCAACGGTGGGTTTTACGGCCCCAAGCACGGCGGGTGGTTCATGAGCTTCGGCCAGGAGAAGGGAAGCTTTGTCGATAACGAGCACACGTCGGTCGTTGCCTTCGGGAAAAACGACAAGGGCGGCATCAGGTCGAAGCTGTTCCCGCCGGGGCACGTTATGCCCAAGGGGGGCGGGGCCCCGGACTGGATCGTTCACGGCCTGACCGGCATTCCCGTGCTCCTCCACGAGGGGAAGATCCTCACGACCTATCCGCCCGACGATCTGGAGCTCTTCAAGAAGGGGCAATCCCCGGATTCCAAAGAAGCCAGCGACATGTGGAAAAAGCGCAACCCCAGGACCGGCGTCGGGTTCTCGAAGGACGGGGCCTGGATGATGATGGTCGTGGTGGACGGGAGGCAGAAAGACTGGAGCATGGGCATGAGCGTCAAGAGCTTCGCACAGCTTCTCAAGGATCACGACGCGTGGAACGCCCTCAACCTCGACGGGGGTTGCTCTTCCGCCATGTACGTCGGCAAGAAGGGCGGCTTCGTGAGCTCCCCGTGCATGCCCAAGGGAAAGCTGAGAAACGTCGCCACGCACCTTGCCGTGGTCCCGGTAAAGAAGGACAAAAGCGCTTCCTCCGTCCTCAGGCTTCTCGCCCTGCTCAATCCCTTGCGGCACCTCGCGGGCCGCCTGATGAAATTCAGCTTCATCACCTGACGCCCTGCGGATCGAGCGGCAGCGCGGCGCAAACGTTATGGAAGTTCGCGGTTAAAGTTGGGCGCCCATCTCTATCTTGACGAGGTTGGAGGGGTAGAACCTCGTCGTCTCGAAGGGGAAGGCAACGTGGACGTAGTAGGTGCCTTTCGGAACCCTGCCGAACCGGCCCGCCCTGCCGCCGAACACGGGAAGCTCCTCAGACACGCTCTGCCCGGGCACGATGGTCATAACGGGCCACATGGAAGGGTCGGCATAGACGGGCGAGTGATAGGTCATCAGGTCATCCTTGAAAAAGATGTTCCTGTCCTCGTCAAAGACCTCGAGCAGGAGGTTCCCGGCAACGCCTGTATTGTCATGCTTGAAGTTATAGACCATGCCGCCTTCATTGGTCAGCGTTGCCCGCACCATGGGCGGGTTTGCGGACGCGAGCTCCAGCGTGCAGACCATGCCCGAATCGGCGCGCACGGCTTTCCTGGACAGCGTTACGTCCAGGAAGCTTGCCCGGGGCGAGTCGGGTATCACGGGCGATGAAGCCAGGACGACTTCCCCGTTCGCGTCAAAAGCCACGATGCCGGCCCTTGCAAACGAGCCGGTCTCGTCCACACCAAAGGCCCACGTGTATTTAGTTCCCGCATGCCCTGCATTGCCGGCCATGCCTTCTGCCCACATTTTATCAGGCTCGCCGAGCAGCGCCGCGACGTCCCGCTCTTTCATGCCTTTCGTGACCCGCGTAAGGTCCCTGCTTTTATTGTATATGGATTCTATCCAGAGCTTGTCGAAATTGCTCTCTTTCCTCTTGCAATTGGAGGAAATGACAAGGACGAGAAGTACAGGCAGAATGACGATCAAGCGATGCATGACGACTCCCCCTGAAAGTTGAGAAAAAGCAACCCGCGGCTGCTTCGAGTTTATTATTATACCTGAAAACCCTGCAGCTTTCCATTTTAGAGCGGTAATGAATACCGCCCGCGCGCTGCAACCCCGTGACCGCACCCCACGGTCTGCACGAGCGAGGCCCTGGAAAAACCCTGATTATTTCCCGTTCAGTCAAGGACGCATCTGAGGGAGAAGGCGGCGTACTTGGGAAACGTGTTCCAGCGGCCCACGTTGTCCGACCCTGATCGCAGGCAACGGCGCCACGCGTAGCTCTCGCCGGACTCGGTCGACGTGTACATGAATTCATCCTCACGTTTGAACAATTGATGCGGTGTTAGCCGTCCCAGGCCCATCCGCCGGGGCAGTCGTCCGTGTTGCTGCAATCAGGCGGGTCTCCCGGGCAACCATCGCATGGCACGTTTGTGTAGGCCCCATAGCAGCAATAGTACTGGTTGACGATCTCGCCGCCGACCCGCCATGTGTCCGTTGTCATGAGAGCGTACATGCACAGGATATAGCATTCCTGGCTGAAGCCGCCGGCCCAGGCCGCCACCGCATCCATGCATTCATCCATGTCATCAACGCCGTCACTCCCCATGGTGCTCAACCCCGTCCCCGGTCGGCTTGTGGCCTTCGCTGTTGCAATCAAAGGGCGTGGGGGCTCAGTAATCCTCTTCAATCCATAGTCCACGCTGTTTCCCATGATGAAAATATTATCAGCTCGATCTTCAAAAATAAAGCAGGAAAAGAATTTTCTCGCTTTGTCGTCGAACATTATGACGGCATGCCGGCGCTCTACTCGCCGGCCCACTCGAAGCGGATCGCGTCCGCGGCAACCTCGGCGCCCTGAGCGTCGGCGGTTATGATCACCTGCGCGGGCACGCCGGGCGTGAAGCGGAAGCCGCCCATAAGGTTCCACTGCTCCGCGTCGGCCCTCTGGTCCACGTCGATCGTTTCCTCGCCGTCGGCATGAATGATAGTGTGCGGCACGTCATAGCCGTCCACCTCGGGGTGATACTCGTATACCTTGTAGATTCCTTCATTCACAAGGGTCACCTGGAACGTTGCCGCGGCCCCGCTGTCCGCGGCCGCCCTGGAATGGCCCCTGTAGGGATGCGTCGTGTCGTTGCAGTGAGCGCCGCCCGTGCGGAACCCGGAGCCTGCATAGTCGCAGGACTGCCTGAACCCGTCCAGAACGGCGCTCTCGGCGCCCGGCGACGTGACCGAGTCCTCGGTGTCGATGTACACGGGCGCCGCGACCACCTTGCCGGGCTCGCGCACGAGAAGGATGCCGTCGCCCTTGCGCGTGGCGCCGCAGCAGCCGGCCCACGTCTCCTTGCTCGGCAGAACGATCTCCTCGAACAGGCCGCCGTCGTTGAGCTCCGGGTACTGCTGGCCCGCGAAGCGGTAGTAATGGCCGTCGACGCCCGCGATTGTGTCCCAGTCCATCCCGAGCTCGGCCGCGCCGGCGCGCAGGTCCTCCTCCGTGACCGTGGTGTCCTGCCTGCCCCCGTTCAGGATCATGGCCCCGCCCTCGAAAAACCTGCAGTACACGTCGTCGTCGTCTCCCTCGGCCGTTTCCTTGATGCTCACGGCCGGGCCGAGGGGCTGGGTGAGCGGCACGTCGTACTCGTCGTAGTAGCGGTTGAAATAGTGCTCGTTGGTCACGGCCTCGTAGCCATCGCCGATGCCGTCCTTGTAGGAATAATACCCGTCGTAAAGAAGCGTCGCGGCCAGCCCGAAGCGCATGAAGCGGAAGTTGTTCTTGGAACGCGCGCCCGGGTCGGGGTCGCCCTGAAAGTGGTTGTCGATGTAGACCATGTGGGGGTGAACGGCGTTTTCCGCGTAAAGCCTGTAGTTTCGAAGGAACTCGTCCCATCCCACGAAGACCATGAATTTTTCCGACATCACGCCGTTGAGGTAGTCCGGCCCCTGGTCGTAGAACGCAGCCGGCTTTCCCGGGTTGACCGTGATGAGCTTGTCGGGCAGCACGGCGCGAATCTCCCGGAAAAGCGAGATCACGCCGTCGGCCCACAGGTCCTGGTCGTCGCCGGTGCACTCGCCGTCGCCGTCGAAATCCGGCGCCGGGCTGTTCCAGCAGACCGTCTGCCAGAGGCCGTCCGTGTTCCATCCGTCCAGGTTGTCCCAGTCCATGCCCATGGTGTAATCCTGGACGATCCACTCCCTGTAGGTCTTGCCCTCGTAGAGGCCGCAGGTTTCCGTCAGGTTTCCCAGGTACCACCTGTCGCCGTAAATCCTGACCCAGCCGCCGCCCGCGGCCGGGGCGCGCCATTCCTCAGGGCACTCCCCGTCGCCGACATTGCAGGCGTTGAAATCCTTTGTCGCGGAGATGCGAAGCTCGGGGTTGGCTTCCCTGGCCGCCAGCGTGGCGCTGCTGGGGGATGTGCCCGGATTGATGACCCAGTCGAACTGCTCGTACCAGGCGGCCGAGGCCCCTCCCCAGGTCATGAAGTTGATTTTCGGGTAGGTGTGGTTCGGGATCGGTATGTCGGCGTCGGGGATGGAAATGTCGGCGACCACGTCGTGGATGTCCGGCCCGTCGGCGGGCGTTTCGTCAGGCGGCGCGTCCCAGGGCCCATCGTCGAGCGGCGCGTCGCCGTCCTGCGCAGCGTCATGACCGTCCGCCCCGTCCGCGTCCTGGTCGCCGTCCCCTCCCTCGACCGAGTACTCGCCTCCGCACGCCGGAGCGGCCGCGGCGATGATGATCACAAGAATGCAGCGCAACAGATTTTTCATTTCATTTTTCCTTTCTTTCAGGTTAATGCGAAACAAGGACAATGACAACCACTGTTTGCATGTAAAACCAATATTTCACCGCACAGGCTGTCTTACTAATATCCGTTCCCTCCAGCTCCGATGACACCTCAATCCTCGCGTTCGGCCGGGCCCGCGTTGAATGCCTGTTCCCCTCTGCCGGCCTCCTCGCAGAACAGATCACGTTTGCGCAAAATAAATTTTACGCTTATGCTAAAGGTGAGGCCCGAAATGGGCATGCACTGCAGACGATTTCTGCGATAAAGAGTGCGACTACGACCCTGATTGTGAGATACCTGACTAGCCGGGCCTGCGCTTATTGTGCCGCTCCCGCCGCTGTCCCGATCCCGCCGTCTTGCCAAGCGGTACCCGCTGTAATATAAGGAATGTGAATGCGGATTCCTTCAAGGAAAGAGTGCTATCGGATTCTTTTCGACGCGGAAGTTCCGGAGCACATCGTGGCCCACTGCATCCAGGTCTGCCGCGTGGCCATGCTGCTCGTCGACCATTTGAAGCTGAGCGAGAAAAACCTGAACCGCCCGCTGATCGAGGCCGCGGCCCTGCTCCACGACATCATGAAAATGAAGAGCCTGGAGGGGGACAAGGGCTGGCACGACCAGACAGGGGCCGGCTACGTGGAGGAGCTCGGCTACCCCGAGGTGGCGAACCTCGTCAGGCAGCACGTCCGGCTGGACGAGTATTTTGCCTCGGAGTCCATCTCGGACGCCGAGGTCGTCAACTACTCGGACAAGAGGGTCCTGCACGACAAGGTGGTCCCGCTCGTGGAGCGGGGAAACTACATCATCGAGCGCTACGCGGTCACCGAGGAGATCAGGAAGCGCGTTGAGACGTTCTGGAAAAAGGCCGAGGACCTGGAAAAACGCCTCTTCGACCGCCTGCCCTTTTCACCCGGCGAGCTGGGCGGCCGCCTCGGTTGCGAGGACTGCTGCGACGAGCTCTCGGCCTACAGCGACGTCTGCAAAAAGATATCCGAAAGCGAATAAACCGGTTATTCCGCCGTGGATGGTGAAAGCTGCAGAGCGAGGCAGGGATGCTTGGAATCATCCCAGTACTCGCGGCTGGCAAAATCGGCCCCGCAGTTCGATTTTGAAGGAAACACCATGATCCCGTGGTTGCCTGGCGGGTCGTCCAACCAGTTTCCGACGAGCGGCGTCAGGTCCCACGTGTTGGGGCCCCATGCCACGGCCGGCAGGCTCACGCCCTCGGTGTGGTACTCGGGCGCGTTCTCCCACGTCACATGCATTTCCCCCCAGGGCCCCAGGATTTCATAGGCCACGAGCTCCGGCTCCCCCCACCAGCTGACCACGTGCATGGTAAGGATCGCGGATTCCACGGCGGCGCAGGAGGGGATGATGGACAGGTCGAATGCAATGAGGCCCTTGTTGATGATGTGCGCGCCGCCCCACCGCTCCGTCTGCACGTTTTCATGGTCCCCGAAGTTCATCATGACGTCGTTGGAATCGATAAACGTTTCCCTGGAAGGTTTTATGCACCTGATGACAGCCGGGACCTCGCAGCCGCTTTCATCTTCTTCCACGTCCGCCGCAACATCTTCAGCGTCCGCCTCCTCTTCGATCGGCGCCATGTCTTCGGGTCCGGGAACATCTTCAGGCAGCGCTGCATCCTCGGCGGCCGGGTCCGCCGCCGGATCGAGGGCTTCATCATGCGGGCCGTCCGCGGGCTGCTCAGGGTCGGTGACATCTTCATAATCCCCCGCAGCCTCGTCTTGCGCTGTATCGGCCGATGCTCCGTCCCCCTGGAGCGTGCCGCCAAGATTCAGGGCGCAGGAAGAAAGAAAGCCCGCCAGAGCAAGAAGGGCGTTTTTATCAAGAGATACCATTACTGCTATTTATAATGACTTTATCGTGCTAGAATATCATATTATATCTGTAATGCCCATCTCCAGGAAAGGAACATGAAAAATGACAAAAAAAATAAAATCGGTCGGGTTGACATGGATGGCGGTTTTGCCGGTTTTCTTATGGCTGGCGGCCTGCGACAACGGCGGCAAGGAAGAGGACGCGGACACGGATGACGGGATTGTGAACGACGTTGACGCAGGCGAAGGCGCGGAAGCCGCGCAGGACCCTGAGGAAGTGGATGAGCCAGGCGAAGTCATCGATGCCGTGGAAGAGGCCGACCTGGAGGACCTTGCGGAAGAGGAAGCGGCGGTTGATGCGCCGGGGGAAGAGGCGCCTCCGGGCGGGACCATCGAGGCCATGGAGGCGGTTCTCCCGGCGCGCATCGGTGGGATCGCGGCCGCCACTGACGGCACGGTTGCCTACATCTTCGGCGGGGTCGACGGCGCTCCGCCCGACAGCACGGTGGACACGATTATTCGCTTCAATCCCGACGCGGACGAGGCGACAACGCTCAGCTCCGTGCTGCCGCTGCCCACGTTCATTGCATCGGCGGACTGGGATGGGACGGCCGCGTACATCGTCGGCGGATTTGCCGGTGACGCATTGACCGATGCCATCGTGAAATTCGACCCTGCCGAAGAAACGGTCGAAACCGTAGACGCCGTTCTTCCGACCCCCCTCGGGAGGACCGCCGCGGCGTGGGACGGCACGGCCATGCGGCTTTTCGGAGGAAACCTGGGCAGCTTCACGCCCTCGGGCTTCTCAGACCTGGTTGCAAGCTACGACACCACGGAAGACGAAGTTACCGTATCTTCCGCCACGCTGCCCACGGCGGTGGCCAGTCGAATAGGCGCCATACACTGCAATTCGCGAACGCTCCTCTTCGGCGGATGGGGCGCTTCGGGCAAATCCGACGCGATCATTGAATATGACGCCGGAGAGGATTCGGTTGCGGCTCTCTCGACACGGCTGCCCGTCGCGCTCGACGGCGGCGCCCTGGCATGCGACGGGACTTTTGTTTACATCTTTGGCGGCGAATCGAACACGGAGACGCTCGATACGGTCATGCGATTCGACACGGCCACAGATGATGCGATTCTCCTGGATGTTGCGCTGCCCACACCCGCGCGCGGCCACGCGGCTGTGTGGATCGGCGACCACGGCTATATCTTCGGCGGCAACGCGGGATCGGGCCTGACCAACAGGATCCTGCGCTTCACGCCGCTGTAGGAGGCTGCGGCTCGAAGCTCCGCGTCGCCGTCCTGATGATGGGACGACTCCCTTGAAGCCATATCATAAATACCTTCAGCATCCCAAACGTGGGCAGGGGCGACTAAAGAGCCTGTCCGGCAACCCCTGTTTTGGCAGCCGCAGGCTTTAGCCTGC
>JBDRLK010000329.1:0-4468 GCA_043813155.1 Pseudomonadota bacterium
CCCCTGTTCATTGTTTCTTTTTAATCGGCAATAGAACTGATGGCATCCTGCGCCTTTTTCTTTACGGGTCCCTGATAGTCGGCCGGAAGGTTCTCAACAAATTTTATCAGGAACTGTTTCACTTCCGGTCCGGCCAGCTCCATGAGCTTTTCAAGGATCGTCAGCTTCCCTTTCTCCGGGAAACTCTCCCTCGTGAGAAACTCGGAAAAACCGGGCAGCAGGTCCACGAGAGGGCTCGACCCGAGATAACTGCTGAGCCTCTCCATGTCATTGACATTCCCGATCTGTCCAATGGCTATTGCTGCTTCGACAACATTCCTGTCAAATGCTTTGAAAAGCACGTCAACGGCCGACTGGTCTCCATACCTGCCGAGCGCCAGCGCAGCTGTCTTCCTTACCATTGAATCGGAATCTTTCAGCGCGTTTTTCAGGGCTTCAATGACCTGCTTGTCCTTGATTTCGGCTATGGCATTGATGGCCAGTATCCTGACTTTCGACCGCCTGTGCTTCATGTACTCCGTGAGGATGGGAATGGCCTTCGGGCTGGAGATTGCCCCGAGCGCGTCGATTGCCGCGTGTGTAACCTTGTCGGTCTGGCCCTTCTCGAGAAGATCGATCAGCGGAGTGACGCCCGTGGGGTCCGCCAGCTCGGCCAGCTTGCTGATTCCCTCTACTTTCGTGTCGTCGGAATCGTTTTTCAGGAGATCAACGGCCTCTTTCACCTCGGCGCTCATCTTGACTTTCTTGGGTTGCTTTTTCGTTCCGCCCTTTGCCTGGGCGGGTGCCATCCATGATGCCGAAAAAAACACAAGGATCGCACTGTACATTGCCAGCTTCTTCATCTCTGCCTCCCTCTTATTTAATTGGAGATGCTTTGAGCGCTGCCTTTCCTGCTTTGACATAGACCCTGAATTCGACTTTTCTGCAATTCGTTCTCTCCCTGATGGCCTGCTCCTGCTTCAACAGGGTGGCCTTGAAGCGATCGAAAGTCAGATTGTCCACGTTCTCGCCGCAGGCAACTTTAGTCTTGTAAAAATTATCGAAAATCCCTTTATATGCCTGGTCCTGGCCCGCCCCGGGCGGTTGAAGCGGCTGGGGCGGGTGCATGGGAACCGGAGGAAATTTAGGTTTTGTCGTCTGTTGAAACTTGCCGGCGGGCTTGCGATCGGCCGGAACCTGTGGAACGGGCGCAAGCATGGCCTGCGGACCGTCCGAATCATAGATTCTCGTTTCCTCGTCATCGAGCCCTTCGCCCCAGGATAGCGCATCGAGCGGTGATGACGATGTCGCCTGCGCCGGGAAATGCTGCCCGGGAGCAGGGGGGGGCATCGGCGTTGCCGAGGGCGGGGGAAGGATCGATTGGACGGTCGGCGTCCTGGATTTTTTCACGTCGCCTCCGGCGATCCTCTGGCCCCCGGGCGGAGGCGGCGGGATGTCATCGAGGCTTATCTGCCCTGGAATTTCAAACTGCGGCTTGCTCA
Organism: Pseudomonadota bacterium; assembly: GCA_043813155.1. Lineage (GTDB taxonomy): Bacteria > Myxococcota_A > Polyangia > DRWM01 > DRWM01 > JBDRLK01. Next base: position 1,482 of record JBDRLK010000329.1, read on the forward strand.
GCCTGTCATCCGGGGCCACGTTTCCCAGAATCGCTTTCACCGACGGCGCTCCGCTCGTCGCCCTCGACACCAGGACCTGAACGGCCTTGTCGATCGCACGATTTATCGAGTCTGCGATTTTCCGGTATTTGCCCCTGAAAAGATAGATGTTGAGCCTCTCCCCTTCCTTGCTCACCATGGCTTCCACTTCTTTCAGAAAACGTTTCTTGGGCCTGTCGCCTTCGAGATAGATGAACATGATGCCCAGGAACAGAAGCGCGAAGGAAACAACGCCGATTTTCCACCATGGCACGTTCGAAAGCTCGTTTTTATTTATGGACCTGAGAAACGCGGGGATTCCGCCCACCTTGGGAACCCTCCGGATAATGACCACGCCACCGTTGTTTCTCCTGGCCGCTCCCACCATCTTGAGAGCAACAACATAGTACCTGTTGTCGCTGAGAATCAGGTTGCTCCTTCCCGTTTTATTGTAATTCCCGTCCTTGAAAACTTCGTCCAGCAGTACCGTATTGATCTCAGCATCCGTCGCAAAGGCGTATTCCTCGCCCTCCTCCCCGGCTTCCTCCTTTTTCCCCTTTTCCTTTTCGTCCTTTTCAGCAGCGCCCGCCTTCAGCTCCGGGGCGGAAACGGCGACGATGTGGTCTTCAACGAAAATACCGACCTGGGCATCCGTGGCGGCCGACAGAAGGGCCGTAAAACTCTTGTCCACTTTCTGGCCGTGGATAATGGCGCCCACATACTTGCCGCCGTGTATAACGGGCCTCGCGGCCATCCTGTACAGCTTGCCGTCGAAAAGCCAGGAATCGTCACGAACGTAGCCGCGCAGGGCAACCTGCACGAGAGGAAAGCCCATCAGGCTGTAGCCGCTGCTTCTCTCGTTCTCACCGATCTGCGCCAGCACGATGCCGTTGCGGTCCACGGCAAACAGGATATCCGCCTTGAACCTTGTAAGCTTGTCGTTCTTGGCCCTCATCTGGCTGAGAAGCTGCTCCTTGATTTCCATCGGGATATCCGCGGGATCTTTCCTGATCGAGGCGGCTGCGATCTGCTCCCTGATGACCTGGTCCACGGTGAAAACGATTGTCGTATCGAGCCTGCTGCGGGCCTCCATCTTCAGAACGGATTCGACCTGGAGCCTGTCTTTCACCACGAGGGTCCTGACGTTTGCCGACTTGGACTCATCGATTGAAACCGGGACGAGGTACAGTACACTTGCGAGGCAGGCAATACCTATAACAAGAATAAAGTTCCAGAATTTGGAAAGAAACATTTTATTACCTCTATTTAGACACTCTCTTTGGAACATTCATGGATGTTCCCCGTTCGCATTGAAAAGCCGCGGGATTCGCCCCGGCTCCCGGGCAAAAGCTACTTTTCCTTTTTCGCCGGCTTTTCAGCCGCTTCCCCGTTTTTATCTTTTACCTTTTCCTTCTCCTCCTCGGGCTTCGCTGCTTGCTCCTCCTTCTTCTCCCCGCCCTCCTCCTTCTTCTCCTCCTCCGGAGGCGCCACTTGCACTTCGACTTCAACAGGCTTGTCGTCGACAATCTCAACGTCCCGCTCGCCGACGACTTTGTCCTTGTAGTAAACTTTCAACTGATATTTCCCGGGCTCGATGCCTTCGACGAGAAACGTGGCATCCTTCGCCGGGCTGACGGTCGTTACAACCCCGGGGTCTACGATGATATAACCCACGAGGTGCGGGGTCATCTTGCAGTGAATGTTGTACGTGCCCGCATTGCGGAACTGTACCTGCCTCAGCTGTCTCGACGGAAGTATCTCGGGAGCGAAATTCTGTCCCAGGTCGGGGCTGTAGAGATTGTGGACGAATGGATCCTCGTTCTTGAATTTAACCGTGCTTTTGGGCGGAACAATGATGACGTAGGGATTAAACGCCGCGCCGATGATGGTCACGTTGTACAGCCTGTTCGCCGACGGCGATCCCGAAGTATTTGTCAGGGCAACGACAACATTGGATGACCAGTCTATTGAAGGGGGCAGGATGGGAAGAACGCCGTTTTCAATCATCCAGTAATAATCGTCTGTATTGTTGAGCGATTCGTCAACGACATCCCTGAAATACTCCTTGAATTCCTCCGTCGCACCGAGCTTGCCCTTTATCGTGCCCGCGCCTCCCGGCTCCGGGACCGCCAGAAGAACGGTCAGCATGATGAGGAGAATGTAAATCGCCGATCCCCGTCTTCCTCTCTCCCGCGTTGGTCTTTTTAAGTCGATTCTAATTTTCATATCATACCTTTTGACATTAATAGTAGATCAAGTTTAGGCTTTATATATTAAATTTCATTGGAAAGCAATGAGAAATAGGAATTTCTGGCCATCAGCGGTCAGCTTTCGGCTTTCGGCTTCGGAAAGGAGAATTTGGTGGCGGTGGTGGTGGCTTCAGGGATTAGTTCCCATTATGCCCACTCCAGGAAATGCCTCCTCTGGTTGCCGGCTCAATGAAAATCGTGTATGCGGGGACTGTCCTGCAGATCTCTTGGACCTGCTCGGGTCGTGCCTTGGGCGACTTCATGAGCCAGAACGTCTTGCCTGCTCGCCGGATATCAGCAATTTTCCTTTCGAATATTGCGGCAATGCCTTTCGCCGGCATGGTCTCCCATGACGCTCACCACGCATTGGAGAGCAGCCAGCACCTTTATTCTTCCTGACATTTGAACCTTGTCAGAAAAATCGGGATACAGAAGCCGGCAGCCCGGGAACCATGCCTGCTGCCCGGCTTGCAGGTCATTTCATCCTTTCCGGGATTAGTTGTAATCCGGATGGGATGCGCGAAAAATATTAATGCGACCCTCGCTTCGCTCGGGTAAAAGAACCAAAGGACCAAAGGACCGAATCACCAATTTCACGGTCCAGGAACCGCTCCACCGCACACAACGGACATAGCTGTCGCTGTCCTTATTGTGGTAGACCACGTTGCCGTTGTTGAAGTTAACGTGCCACGCGTAGTTGGCATTGTCCTCGCGGGACGA
>JBDRLK010000330.1:0-19657 GCA_043813155.1 Pseudomonadota bacterium
CTTGATCATGTCCCACTCCTTTTCCGTAAGCTTGTCCGGCTTGTTCAGGACCTCCTCGGGGATCGCAACCTTTCCGATGTCATGCATCAGGGCGGCGATGTGAAGGGTCTCTTCGTCTCTCCTGTCCAGCTCGAGCTCCCCTGCAATGGCCAGGCATATCTGCGTTACTCTCGATGAGTGACCGAACGCGTATTCATGCTTTGTCTCGATGACGTTCACAAGGATCTTGATGACGCCGATGAACTGATTCTGATACCTGGAAAACAGCTCCATGTTTTCCATGACCGTCCCGAGCTGGATACCGATGGCCGTCAGGAGCTCGACGTCGCTGCGCTTGAAGTACCTGTCCTTGGACTCGGTGTCCAGGTACAGGATGCCGTGAATTTTATCCTTGATCTGAATGGGAGCGCTCATGGCGGAGGTTGATTTTCCTCCGGATGTGTTTTTCGCGCCGTACACGCCGGGGCCGCTGAGGCTGCCGGGGCTCAGGACCGAGTCTCCTTCGCTCAGGACCCTGCTGATTACATTTCTGCGAATATTCAGCGCGGAAACGTCATCCATGTTCAATTTCTGCCTGGAGGCCCATGCCGTGGGCTTCATTTCCCTGCCCTCGAGATTTTCGGCCAGGAAGAGAAAACCCCTGTCCGCTCCCAGCGCTTCCGTGATCAGGCTGACGGACCGGTCGATCACGTACTTCCTGTCGGCAACAGCGGCAAGGGAGCTGAAGATCTTGTAAATAGTGGAAAGGTTCCTGCTGCTCCTGATGGAGAATGGCAGCGTTATGTCTTCCTTCTTTTTCAGCGCGTCCAGGGCGGCCGGCGGAAGCTCACGCGTGCCCTCGGTATCAAAACCGCCCTCGGCAAACGGCGCGGACGTTGTTTCCCTGGGCCGCTTGTAGAAATCGTAATCTGTGTCCTCTATGTCGAAATGAAAGATGGTCTCGCCGACCCTGATCTCGCTGTTGGGCCTGATGTCGTAATGCTTGTTGGGCTCGAGCTTTTCCCCGTTCAGGAACGTGCCGTTTGTCGAGCCGGAATCAACGAGATAATAGGCATTGACCTTCCGGATGATCCTGCAGTGGTTTCTCGATATCCCCTCGTCCGGGATGAACAGGGTGTTGCTCTCGCTCCTGCCAATGGAGTAAAGATCCCTGGCAAGGAAAAACGAGCTCCCCTTGGCAACCCCTTTTACAATGGATATGCGGCCGATGTTGGTTTTTTCCTCTACCATGAGACCCCTATGATAATAATATTGAAATAAAAATCAATAAATCACGGGACGATACAGGAAAAATAACGGAAAAATCTCACCCCTTGACCACGGGCCCATGGCTGATTAGATTTTAGCGGATGAATTTCAGGGAACCCGTCATCCTGGGCCGCAGCGGCCTGAAAGTGAGCCGGCTGGGCATCGGCGCCGGCTACGGCGTGCCTGCCGGGGCAATCGAGAAAGCCTATCACGAGTACGGCATCAATTACTTGTACTGGCTGTCGAGAAAACAAGGCATGAAAGAGGCCATCCGCCGGCTTGCGCGCGCGGACCGGGATAAAATCGTCATTACCATCCAGTCCTCCGACCACACGGGCTTCTACACCGTCAGGTCGATTGAAAAGGGGCTGAAAGCCCTGGGCATCGACCATGCCGATGTTTTCCAGTTCGGGTGGTTCAACAAGATTCCAAAGCAGAGAGTGATGGACGCGGCCATGAAGCTGCGCGAACAGGGCAAGGTGCGTTTTTTCGGCATGTCGGGCCACAACCGAAAGACGTTCGGCAAGCTGGCGCAGATGACTGATTCGCCCATTGATATTTTCCAGTGCCGCTACAATGCAGCGCACCGCGGCGCTGAAAAGGAGATCTTTCCCTTTCTGCCGGAAAAAGACCGGCCCGGCGTGACCACGTACACGGCCACGCGATGGGGAAACCTGCTGCAACAGAAAAAGATGCCGCCCGGCGAAAAACCCCTTACCGCGGCCGAGTGCTACCGCTTTGTCCTGACCAACCCCAGCGTGGATTTATGCATGACCGGGCCTGCCGACGACAGGCAGATGGACGAGGCGCTCGAGGCCCTGGACGCCGGCCCCCTGTCCGAAGACGAGATGGAGCGTGTCAGGCGCATCGGCGATCATGTGCATGAAAAATCGAAGTGGCTGTGGTAACCGGAGCCATTCTGCCGGATCACTATGCTTGCCGTGCCATGCCGAATGTTCTACATACTGATCAACGCGGCTGCACAGCATTGAGCAGCGCAGGATTATGCGATGCGCATAAAAGGCAATGACTACAATCTCATGGAGCTTGCCGGCGCTTTCGGCGACCTGGGGACGCTGATTCCATTTGTTGCAGGGTACATCACCCTCAGCAGGATGGATCCCCTGGGCATCCTGGTGTCCATGGGAGCGCTCATGCTCCTTGCAGGGCTCTACTACAGGACGCCCATTCCCGTCCAGCCCATGAAGGCAATCGGCGCCGCGGCCATTGCCAACGGCGCCGCGGTAACGCACGGCATGATCTGGGGAGCGGGGCTCCTGACCGGCGCCTTCTGGCTCGTCATGGGGCTGACGGGCTTCATCACATGGATAGAGAAAATAACCACCAAGCCCGTGGTCAGGGGGATCATGCTGGGCCTGGGGCTCACCTTCATCATCCAGGCCCTCAAGATGATGAAGGCCGAGCCGGCCGTGAGCATCGCGGCCTTTGCCATGACCCTGCTGCTCATGAAGAACAGGAAAATCCCCGCCATCCTGATGCTCCTGCTCTTCGGCATCATCCTATCCTTTGTCACGAATCCCGGCCTGCTGGACGACTTTCGGGCCATCTCCGTGCGTTTCAGGCTTCCCGGGCTTTCCATCCCGCGGCTCGGCCTGCAGGAGATGGCGGCTGGCTTTGTCATGCTCGGCATCCCGCAGATTCCGCTGACCCTGGGAAACGCGGTGATTGGCACGGTGGCTGAGAACAACCAGCTGTTTCCGGAAAAGACCACGACCACGCGGGCCATTGCGACGAGCCACGGCATCATGAATCTTCTGAGCGGAGCCGCGGGCGGGATCCCGGTCTGCCACGGCGCCGGCGGCATGGCCGGCCACGTCCGGTTCGGTGCGCGGACAGGCGGGTCGCTCGTCATACTCGGGGCGATACTGCTCGTCATGGGGCTCTTTTTCAGCGATTCCGTTTCGCTCATCTTCAAGGTCTTTCCGCCCTCCATCCTGGGCGTGATCCTTTTTTTCGCCGGCGTGCAGCTGGCCCTCTCCGTCAAGGACATCAAGCTCAAGCGGCAGAACCTCAGCGTCCTTGTCATTACGGCCGGGATTTCCATGTGGAACATGGGCGTGGCCTATGCCGCAGGCCTTGTCCTTTATTACCTGGTCCAAAAGAAGTGGATCGAATTCTGATTGCAGCGCCGGAGCGCTTCAAGCGCCCTGCCGGGTCCGCCTTGTCCTCCCCCGTCACTCGATGCGGCGTATCAGGTAGTTGCCCGAGTCGAGAACAAAGAGCGATTGCGTGCGGTGGTGGTAGATGACATCGTAGGGCGTGTCGAGCAGGGCCGAGGTGCCCGTGCCCTCGCGGTAGCCGCCCGGGCAGGGATTCGTTCCGCCGCAATGGCTGCCGATCATGGTGCTGACGTCCGCGTTGAAGAATATGCCCTGGCGAATGGTGTTCTGCTCCTGCTCGGCCCAGTAGAGGCTCGTGCCGTCCGAGGTCATGCCGCGCGGCCTGTGCACCAGGGCCAGGGTCCCGGCATCGTCACGGTATCCCTTGCTGCCGTTGCCCGCGAATGTTTTTACTTCCGTGGTCACCGTGTTGTAGGAGCGTATCGTGAACCCCTGGTTGTCGGCGATGTAGAGCATGCCCGAGTTGTCGGAGGCCATGTTGCGCGGGCTGACGAAGCGCGCTGCCGTGCCGAACTCGTCCAGCGTCCTCGTGTCATAGGGAAAGCCGGCCAGGGTCTCGACCGGCCCTGCGGGCGGCCGGAAACGCCGCAGCGTCGCCGCTTCGCCGTCGACAAGGTAGACCCACCCGCTGTAATACGTGAGCCCGCGGATGTCGTCGAACCCGGCGCGCAGGCTTTCCGCGTTGTCGGCCGTGCCCGGCGTGGCGGTCCCGGCCACCGTGGTCACGGCGTTCGGGAACGCGAGGTCGACGGCGCGAATCCTGTGGCTGTCGGCCACCCAGAGGGTGTTTCCGTCGGTCGCGATCGAGCCCGCCCACAGGAAGCTCGCGTTCAGGCCTGCGGGATCGTCGTGGTAGGCCCCGACGCCGCCCGTCAGGTCGCCGGCAATGGTCTCCACGCAGGCCGAATCGATCTCGATCCTCCGGATCACGCGGTTTTGATTGTCCGAATAGTAAAGGTGCGTGTCGTCGACGGCAAAGCTGCCGGACGCGCCTGCTGCGCTTCCTATGCGCGCGTTGGGCCCGCAATCGTCGACCAGGCCGTGCGAGCCGGCCGCGCCCACGAACAGGCTCGTCCTGTTCTCCATGTTGCAGGTCGGGTTGCACACATCGCCGTTCACCAGGTCGCCGTCGTCGCACTTCTCGAGCCTTTCGATCGTGCCGTTGCTGCACAAAGGCTCGCCCACGTCCTCGAACAGGCAGGCAGGGCTGCACCGGTCGCCCCCGACAAGGTTGCCGTCATCGCACTGCTCGTCCATGTCCAGGTCCAGGACGCCGTTGCCGCACGTGGCCGGGGGCTCGACCAGGCAGGCCGCGCTGCACCCGTCCCCGTCCGTGCTGTTCCTGTCGTCGCACTGCTCGCCCATGGCGTAATCAACGTTGCCGTCCCCGCAGGTCGGGGGAGGCTCGATCCGGCAGTCGAAGCTGCACCCGTCGCGATCGGCCCTGTTGCCGTCATCGCACTGCTCGTGAAGGAGCCAGTCGATGACATCGTCGCCGCAGCCCGCGTTGGTGCAATCCGTGCGGCACGCGTCAGGCTCGGTGTCGCTGTTGGCGCCGCCGTCATCGCACGCCTCGTCGCATTCAACCGAGCCGTTGCCGCAATCGGCATGGCAGGTGTCGGTGACCGTGTCCGCGGCCTCGACGTCCTCTTTTTCAGCGTCGTCGTTTACCGTGTCCACGGACCCGTCTTCCAGGCCGTCACCCGCACCATCATCCATTCCATCGGTTTCGCCGTCTGCCGTGCCCTTCAGAGAGCTTTCCACGATGGCGCTGCAGGCAATGACTTGAAAAACAAAGAAAAAAACACAAAATCCCCGTATTTTCATCATGCTGCTATTATACGTTGTGGACAGCTGAAATGCAAAGCGAAACAGGCGGTTGCGATGGGTAAGGCGTTCCTTCATTGACATTGACTTTCACGGGGAGCGGACTATGTTAACAATGAACATGAAATCAACCGCCAAAGCCCATCCCAACATCGCGCTCATCAAGTACTGGGGCAACCTGGATTCCGGCCTGAACCTGCCGCTCAACGGGTCCATCTCCATGATCATGGGCGGCGCATCGACCACCACGACCATCGAGTTTGCAAAAGAGCATGGCGACGAGGCCGAACTCAACGGCGAGCGCCTGGAGGGAGAGGCCGGGGAGAGGGTAGGGGCCTTCGTGAGCATGATCAGGCGCAGGGCGGGCTGCGATCTGGGCTTCAAGATGGTTTCTGAGAACGACTTTCCCGCGGCAGCCGGCCTTGCGTCATCGGCCGGCGGTTTTGCCGCGCTCACGGTCGCTGCCTGCGACGCCCTGGGCCTCGAGCCCGGCGAAAGGGAGCTCTCGATCCTGGCGCGCCGGGGCTCGGGCTCGGCCTGCCGATCCATCCCGTCGGGATTTGTGGAGTGGCACTGCGCTGAAAACGACGAGGGCAGCTGGGCGGAAACCCTGGCTCCTGCCGGCCACCTGGACATGCGGGATATCGTGGCCGTAACGGACACGGCAAAGAAGGCCGTGCCGTCGAAATCCGGCCACGGGGCGGCGGCCGGCAGCCCCTTCATGGAGGCGCGCCTGGCGGAAGTGAAAAAGAGCCTGAAGGACATGCGCGCCGCCATACTGGCGAAAGATGTAGAGGCCATCGGCAGGATCGCGGAGCAGGACTGCCTTTCCATGCACGCGGTGGCCATGACGGGAAGGCCCCCCGTACTGTACTGGTCGCCTGCCACGATCAGGGTCATGGACGCGGTCCTGCGCTGGCGCGCCGGCGGCCTTGCGTGCTGGTTCACGATCGACGCGGGCCCGAACGTTCACGTCCTGTGCATGGCGGACGACGAGAAGCAGGTCGCGGAAAGGCTGAACGGCATGGACGAGGTGAAGCATACCATCGTGACCGGGCCGGCCGCCGGGGCCGGGCCGGCCGAGGATCATTTGTTCTGAGTCAGCGCACCATTCGCATACAGCAGGAGAAAAAATGCCGACAGTGAAAATTGGCGACATCGAGATGTTCTACGCGATCCATGGCGAGGGCGAGCCGCTCGTCATGATCCAGGGCCTGACCATGGACAGCACGGGCTGGGCCATGCAGATTGCCGGGCTTTCGCAGAGGTACAAGCTCATTGTCTTCGACAACCGCGGCGCGGGGCAGACCGGCGCCCCGAAAATGCCTTACACCATCAAGATGATGGCCGACGACACGGCCGGCCTCATGGAAGCCCTGGACATAGACAAGGCGCATGTCCTCGGCCTGTCCCTGGGCGGGATGATCGCGCAGGAGCTTGCCCTCAACTACCCGGACAAAATAAGCAGCCTCATGCTGGCGGCCAGCTCGGCTTGTCATGCCGGCTCCAGGCGCGCTTCGAACGTCGTGGCTACGCTGCTCAACATGGCCATGGAGGGCGTGAGCCTTGAGCTTCGCGCGCGGATGTTCATGGCCTGGTCGTTCACGGAAAAGTTTTACCAGGACCCCGACAACGTGAAAATGACGATCTCCATGATCCTTGCCAATCCCCACCCCCAGACCGTCCATGGACTGGCCGGCCAGGTTGCGGCGAGCGCGCAGCACGACACGCGCGATCGCCTGGACAGGATCAAGGCGCCCACGCTCGTTTTCGTGGGCAGCGAGGACCTGCTCCTGCCGGTTTCAGAGTCCGAGGTCCTGGCATCGTCCATTCCCGGCGCCGAGCTCGTGGTGGTCGAGGGCGCGGGCCATTTCTTCTGCTTCGAGCTGCCGCAGAAGTTCAACAGGGCCGTGCTGGATTTCCTGGACAGGAATTACCACAGGTCCACGTAGTTGTTGAGGCTGGTTGAGGCAGGTGAGGTGGTGCCCGCGTTGCAGGTGGAATGGTAGTTCATGCGGAGCCGGCCGGCCGCGCCGCCGCCCCCGCCGGCATTGATGTTGTCCGCGGCTGAAACGCCGTTGACCGATCCGCCGCCGCCGCCGTTGCCGCCGTTGCCGGCATAGGTATGGCCGATTCCCCAAGGGCCAGCAGCGTGTCGAAGCCCCCGTCCATGCCGCCTTCCCCTTCCGGCCATTCCGTGTGCGCTCCGCCGGCGCCGCCGCCGCCGCCGTTGGCCGCCAGCAGGCCCGCGTTGCTGATGGTCGCGGCTTCGAGCAGGACTCCTCCGCCCGCGCCGCCGCCGCCCCCGCCCGCGCCGTAGAGCCCGCCCTGGCCGCCTGCTCCCGGCACGTTGATCCCCGCGCCCATGGAGATCGAGATGGACCCGCCTGCCGAGATCTGGATCGCGCCGCCGCCGCCCCCGCCGTAACCGCCGTCGCCTCCCCGGTAGGAATTGCCTGCAGTGTCCGGCCCTCCGCCCGCGCCGCCGCCGCATCCGCCGCTCAGGGGCACGAGGCTTTCGCCCATGACGGCGTTGCCGCCCGCGCCGCCGGGACCAAACAAATAAGTAGAGTAGACGGCATTCCCGCCGTTGCCGCCTGTCCCGCCGGACCCGCCCCCTCCGCCGCCCGCCTCGATCTGGTCGTCACCGCTCCCGTCCTGGCCCCCGCCCTTGCCGTGGCTGTCATCGCCGCACGGGTCGCCGTTGGCCCCGTTCTTCTCGCCTCCCATTCCGCCGCCCGCGCCGCCCTGCCTTCCGCCGGCCCGGGCTTCGATGATTCCGCTGATATTGGCATTGTCCCGGATGTAGAAAGCGGCAGCATGCCCTCCCGCAACATGCATGATCGCGCCGGCCGGCAGGTCCAGGGATTTCATGCCGAAAACGGCAATGGGAAGCCCGCCGGGCTGATCCACGATGTTCCAGTAAATCCCGTTGAGCACGCCTCCCGGCGAGCCCGGCGGGCGGTACTCGATGCTGCCCTTTATCGAGCCGTCGTCCGTGTTCACGTGAATCGACTCGCCGCCGGGGATCGCGAGGCCGCCGTCGATGGCATCGTGAAACGGTATGGGGTCGTAGTTGGACGGGTTGAGCCTGTTGCAGCGAGGCTCGGTGGCATGGCACCCCAGCGGGCAGTCGGCCGGGTTGCAGGTTGTCGAAGGATCATCCTCAACCGTGTCGATCACTTCGGGGCCGTGGTCCGGGGGCATGTCCGGCGGCCCGCCGTCGTCCGAAAACGGCACATCATAGATGTCGAAATCAATATCCGGCACGAACTGGTCGAGCACGAATTCATCGCCGTCGGACGCGTCCTCGAAATCGTTCGTGGGATCGTCCTGGCTGAATTTCGAGGGCACGCTCAGGGAGCAGCCGCAGGTCACAGGAAGCAGCCATGCAATGCATGCCGCAAGCCATGCTCTTTTTTCCGCCATTGCCTTAAATTATAATATGTGCCGCGCGATTAAGCAACCTGTCAGGGGAGTTTGGGTGCATTTACGATTCACGGTCTGACCCTGGAACTCCCCCCGGAATCGTAATTACACCCAGGGAGTTTATTCAATCACTGGGGAAATATCTTGAAATTCAGGCGGCGCAGTGATAGGAGAGTCGTCATGCAGTCATTAAAGCTGTCAACCGGACATGGCATGGCGCTGGCGCCATTGATGATTATCCTCTGTATCCCGCTCATGGGGCAGAAGCCGAAAAAAACAAGCAAGAAAAAAAGCAATTCCCCCATTGTGCTGGACGAAGGCATGCCTGTCGGCAAGATCAAGAAACCGCAGGTCGTTTATGACTTGCCGCAATGGATTTTAATAGCGGAAAAAATCGGCGAGGTCCTGCAGCCGTTTAATCCTGAGGGAAAAAAATCTGTGGAGGAGGAAATCGGGTATCTGAAAAGTCGGCTGAAAAGCTGCAAAGGAGCGGATGATCCGGATAAGCTGCTTCAATGCGCCGACATCCAGCTTGCCCTGTCGCGATTGACCTGGATGGTCGGCCAGGACAAGTACGAGATGGAGCTGGAAAAATTTTTAAAAGGTGAAATATCAGTCGAACCCGAGCAGCCTCTGGAGGATTACGGCAAGGCTGTCGAGCTGTATTCGCTCATGACAGAAAAGGCTCCGCAGCACGCCCGCAGCGACGAAGCCCATTACCTTCTCGGCGCCTGTTACAGCGCAATGGGCAAGGCCGAAGAGGCCAAAAAAGCATGGCTGGCCTTTGCCTGTCCCGGCGGTTTGTCAAAGACAAAGGACGATCCATACCATGGCTGCAAGCCGCTGAATAAAGGATCGGCGGTCCTTCCTGAAATCTGGTTCGGCGTGGGCGAATATCATTTTGACCTCGATTATACGCCATCGGGCGTGGCGAGCGCGATCAGCGCTTACAGGCATGCTGTTGAAGACAAAAAATCTTTTTTTTACGGGCTCATCCTGTTCAAGCTGGCGTGGTCATATTACAGGTATGGCAGCTATCCGCAGGCAGTGGAAAATTTCATCAAGGTCATCGAGCTGGCGGATTCGAAGACCGCAGCGAAATCCAGCCATAAAACGAGTTACAGGCCTGAAGCGATCCAGTTCATGGCCATGTGCTTGTTCGAAGAGGACTGGGACGGCGATCTTGTCCCGGATTCCAGCACGGCGATTGAAAGGCTCAAAGACCCGGCCCTGCTTCCCAGGGACAAGGCCTGGCTGCCCGAGGTGTACATGGCGCTGGGAAAGCTTTACGAGGACAGCGACGGGCACATGATGGCGATCGAGGTGTTTGAAGAATTGTTGAAAGCGTGGCCGCTTGCGCCTGAAGCGCCCGAGGTCCTGGCCGATATTGCAATGGCCAACCGGAAGAGGGGCAATGGAGAGGAGGAGCTCAAAACCCTGGACAGGCTGCTTTCGCACGGCAAGGGCTCCACATGGTGGAAGGCGCAGGAGGGAAAACCCGAAACCCGTGAAAAAGGCCTGGACATCATCAAGTCTGCGCTCAAGGGAACCGGGCTTTTTCATCATAAGGAAGCCCAGAAGATCAAGTTGAAGACCAAAGGGCAGTCAACTTCAAAAATGATGGAAGATTGTGTTGCAAAGGCCGACAACGAGTACAACCTGGCCGCAGCGGCCTACCAGAAGTACATCGATACATTCCCGGGCGGCGTCGAGGCCTATCATCTCGGGTTCAACATGGCCGAAGCTTACTACTGGTCCGGGCAATTTGAAAAGTCGGTTCCAGCCTACGAGAAGACCAGGGATTCGAAGAAGTATCACAAGCACCGCAAGGACAGCGCGTTCATGGTCGTCAAGGCCCTTAAAGCCATCCAGGACAAGCAAATGAAGCAGGGTAAGCTCGTTGAAAGAGTCGCGCCGCCCGGATGCGATGACGCGATGTGCGAAAACGGGATCAAATCGGTAAAGGTGCTGCCCCTGCCTCCCGTCATGCAGGAATTGACCGGCGCCATGATGACATACGCGGAGCTGCTGCCGGATGATGAAAAGAATGCCCCGCTGTTCCTGTACGCAGCCGGCACACTGTTCTATAACTACGGTCACTTTGATGAAGCTGAGGACATTGCGAAAAAACTGATAAAAGACTACTGCGGCTCGGGATCAAGCGATCTTTCATTCTGCCGGGGGGCGAAACAATTGGATGAAATAATCGGGCAGTGAGGTCACGGAACAAGGTTTTCCATGAGAAGGCGCAGCGGGTGCATGACGCGGCCGCGGCCGAAGCGGCGGCGCAGCTGCACGATGCAGGAGGGGCAGGAGGTCACGATCCTGCCTTCCTTTTGCCCTATGCCTGTTTTTCGCGACAGGATTTTTTTCGAGACAAAGGGGTGCTGGAGAAGGTAAGTGCCCGCGCTGCCGCAGCAGCGCTCGCTGTTTTCCCAGTCCGCCAGGTCGATATTCTGCGATAACATATTGCGCTCATCGATTTCCTGGTCGCCTTTCAGGTGGCAGGGCAGGTGATAGTATGTTTTCCCCGGCACATCCAGGTTCGCGCCGGCCTTTTCAAACAGGGCCGCGCTCATGAGCCTGATTTTGTTGCCCAGCCTCCGGCGCATGAACGCGTAACCGGAAGAGCAGGGCACGAGCACTTCGTCGAACTCTTCAAAAGCAGCGGCCAGCCGGCCCAGGCGTTTTTCGGATTCTTCGACAAGGCCCTTATTGAAATGGGGCATGCCGCAGCAGCCGCTGTGGACCAAAGTCGCGTTCTCACAGAAGCGCGCCGCGGCCCGGACGATCGCGTCACGGTCCCGGGCAAGAAAGCGGCTCCTCAATGCGCAGCCCAGGAAAACGGCCGTCCGCCCTCCCGGCCGCTCGTTTCTTTCCGCTGCCACCTCATCGTGAACGCGAAGAAGGCCGAGCGCGATCTTCAGGAACGCGGGCACGCCGAAATCTTTCGACGCCAGCGACACGAGCTTTGCCACCGGCACCTGCATGGGGCAGTGCGTCTCGCATGTGGAGCAGCGCATGCAGTACGCGGCAATGGCGGCCGCGTCCCGGCGCGTTGACGTAAAGGCGGTGAGGATGCTCCCGATCCCGCCGTGGTAGATCTTCCCGAAAGCATGGCCGCCTATCTCCTGGTACACGGGGCACACGTTGAGGCAGGCCGCGCACCGGATGCAGCGGGCGGCTTCCTTGAGGCCGGAATCCATGAGCGCCTTGCGGCCGTTGTCAAGAACGACCAGGTGCAGCTGCTGGTGGGGCAGGGGAGCGCGAAGAAAGTCCAGGTAGCTCGTGTATTCCTGGCCCGTGGCGCTGGCCGTGAGAAGCCTCTGCACGTTTTCCAGACCGTCCGTGGAATCGTAGATCCGGTCATAGCCGACCACCACGAAAACGGTCCCGGGCAGCCGGGCGGCGAGCGACACGTTGCCTTCGTTGCTCACGATCCCGATGGTCGGCGGGTCGGCGGCAACGAAGTTGGACCCTACGATGCCGGCGTCGGCGGCAAGGAATTTTTTCCGCAAATGCCGCCTCGCGAACTTTGTAATGCCGCCCGCGTCGATGCCCGTCTTTTCGCCGAATTTCTCCTCGATCATGGCGGCCACCTGGCCGGCTGAAAGGTGTATGGCCGGAACGATCAGGTGGGAGGGCAGCTCGCCGCGCTGCTGGATGATCCATTCGCCCAGGTCCGTTTCCACCACCTCCAGTCCTTTGCCTTCCAGGTGCCGGCGCAGCTCGATCTCCTCGGTGGTGAGGGATT
Source organism: Pseudomonadota bacterium (assembly GCA_043813155.1). Lineage (GTDB taxonomy): Bacteria > Myxococcota_A > Polyangia > DRWM01 > DRWM01 > JBDRLK01. The sequence continues at coordinate 12,400 of JBDRLK010000330.1, forward strand.
TGCCCTTGACGACCAATGTCCCGTCCCCGATTTTCGAATGGATGAGCTGCCTGGCCTCCGGCCCGTCGGCCGCGAAATGCACGTGAATGGCGCGGCTCTCGAATCCTTCGGCCGCCTGCTTCCAGAGCCCGGCGGCCTGCTCGAGCGATTTCGTTCTTTTGGCGCAGGCCGCTTCTATCAGTCTGTCCAGGTTTTTTTCCCGAAACAGCCGTCCGCGTTTCCGTACGGTCAGGTTGGTCGCTTCAAAGACTTTTTCATTGAACAGCGACAAAAATGCACTCCCCGGGGCCGTGGACCCCTGAAACGAGCTTCTGCTCGATGTCCGCGGTTTTGCTTTCCGCGGAAACGAAGCAGGCATGGCGCAGTTCGTCTTTGAGCAGGGTTTCGTAGGAATCCTCGGTCCGGCTGCTCCAGAGCACGACAACGTCGCCCAGGAAAAGCTCTTCAGCGTCCTCCCTGCAGCCGATCTCGACAAATGCCCCGCGGCCCGGCACCAGGGCTTTTGCCTCAACGATGCAAACAGTCAGATCCGCCTTCTCTTTCTTTATCTTTTCCAGGAGTGAATCGAGACCCTGCCGGTCCGATTCGAGCCACGTCGTACCCATGTCGTCACCTGATCTTGTGTGCGATTTAAAATAGTTGGCATCAAGGGCGGCTAAAGTCGCCCCTACCCCCGTCGGGCAGGGGAGGCTTTAGCCTCCCGTTCGCCCAACCGGTTCTGATCGCAGCACCTGACATTTATATACTTGATATCTTTATGAAAACGTGCTTTTATTGTGCCCTTATATCATATCACAAGGTATTTTTCAGTGTATCTGTGTAAGGGAGAGATGTATGGATATAGATGATACGGCCGAGATCCCTCCGATTCCGCTGCCGGATCTGAAGGTCGTCGAAGAAATGCAGATGTCCATTGCCATGAGGCTGGCGGACATCCAGAGGATGAAGGCCGAGGGCAAGCCGGTTGTGTGGAGCTCGGTCCTCATACCCAAGGAGATCCTGTACGGCATGGACGTGGCCGTTTTATACAGCAGCGTGCTGGGCGCCTATGCCGCGATATTCGGGCTGTCGGCCAAGTACTGCCAGGCTGCCGAGGATGAGGGGCTTTCCAGGGATACATGCTCGGTCAACCGCTGTGCCATCGGTGTTGCCTGCTGCGACGACAAGGATGATTTTTTCGAAACCGCCTATACCAGGCCCGACCTCGTGATCGGCAGCAACTTCCCATGCACGGCCGAGGCCAGGACCTTTCTTCACATCGCGAAGAAGTATGACCTCCCCTATTACTTTATCGACGCGCCCATCAACACCTGGGGAAAGGAAATCCCGGAGTACGCGGTCAGGTACTACGCGGACCAGCTCCAGGGACTGATCGATTTCCTGACGGAGCACGGCTACAGCTTTGACATGGACAGGCTCAAGCGGGAAGTGGCTTTCACAAAGGAGCTCAACACCCTGATGGATGAGATCGATGAGTACAAGAGGGCGATCCCGCTGCCCATCAAGGCCTACGACACGGTCATCGCCATGACGGCGCCCCTGGCCCTTTCCCAGGAGGCGCGAAAGATAGAGCTTTTTAAAAGGTTAAGGGACGAGGTCAAGGAGCGCGTGGACAGGAAGATAGGCGTGGTCGAGGACGAGAAGCTCAGGCTCATGTGGGTCGGACTTCCACCCCTGAATGATTTCAAGCTTCTGAATTACACGGAAAAACACGGCGCCGTGATGGTCAAGCACATGCTGGAGTTCCTGGTGGGATTCTCGCTCGATCCCGATCTCATGGACCCTGAGAAACCGCTCGAGAGCATTGCGCGTGCACAGCTCTCGAGCCCTGCCAACCCCATGTACCAGGCCTCCATCGATTATTTCGTCAAGGCAGTGAAGGACTACAAGGTCGATGGCGTGATCTGCGTGATCATGCGAAGCTGCGGCCATGTCCCCGGAATGCAGCGAATGACCAAGGAGGAGATTTTCAAGGAAACGGGCGTGCCCGCCCTGATCTTCGACCTGGACGGCAGCGACGCGAGAGAGTACGACGAGGCCGCCACCAAGGCTCATCTCGACTCGTTCGTGGAAACACTTCTGGCGAGGAAAGGAGGCTGACATGGAAGGAGCAAAGCCGTTGGAATCCATGGAAGCTTTCCGGGCCGTGCTGAAAGACCCTGCCGGTGTGGCGAAAGACTGGAAGACGAAGGGCGGGAAGGTCGCGGGCGTGCGCTGCCTTTTCGTGCCCGAAGAGATCATCTGGGCCGCCGGCATGCTTCCCTGGCCGATGGTCGGGACGCCGGAGCCCGTTCGCCTGGCGGACGCCTATTTCCAGTCGTGTTCCTGCGAGTTCGCGCGCAACGTGTTCGATCAGGCACTGGAGGGCAAGCTGGATTTTCTCGACTGCGCAGCGCTGTCCAATACCTGCGACGCCATGCGCAGGCTCTATGACATGTGGAAGAGATATATCGAAAGCTCTCCCGTTATCATGATCAACAACCCGCAGAAGCTCATGACAGAAAAAAACCGCGAGTTTTTTCTCGAGGAGCTGAAGCTGTTCAGGCAGAGGATGGAGGAGGCGTCCGGAGAAAAGGTGACCGACGAAAAGCTCGCCGGCGCGATCGAGCTTTACAACGAGACGCGGTCGCTTTTAAGGGAGATTTACCTTCTTCGCAAGCAGGACCCGCCGCCGTTAACCGGCGTGGAGGCGTTCGAAGTCGCCATGGCGGCGACCATCATGCCCAAGGACATGGCCAACCCGCTGCTGCGCAAGCTTATCGAGGAGCTCGGCGGCAGGCAGGGGCCGGACGGCTATGACGCGAGAATCCTGGTGACGGGAAGCATTATCGACAATCCCGCGCTGATCAGCATGATCGAGGAGGAAGGCGGGATGGTGGTGGCCGACGACCTGTGCACGACCAGCAAGTATTTCTGGTACACCGTCGAGGCCGGCAAGAGCGACGATCCCCTCGACGCCATCTACCGGTATCTGAACAGGCGGCCTCTTTGCGCCTGCATGCATCCGGTGGAGGCCAGGATGGATTTTCTCATGGAGCTGGTCGAGGAGTTCAAGGTCGACGCGGTCATTGATTTCAATTTGAAGTACTGCCACTCGTTCATGTACGAGGCTCCGCTTCTGAAAAGGGAGCTGGAGTCCCGGGGTATTTCCACGACAGTCCTGGAGGTCGGGCACGACATGTCCGGCCACGGGCAGCTGAGAACGAGGATACAGGCGTTTATCGAGATGCTCTAGCCATACCTAAATGCCGTTTTTTGTCTCGGCGGCCCTGAAGGGCCGCCCTGCAGGTACTCCGGGGGTGGAATTGGAGTTGTGACGTGAGCAATGCAACACTGGCAGGGGGACTCGATGTAGGCTCGCTGTGGACGAAAGCCGTTGTGCTGCGCGGCGGCGAGGTGGTCGGCTGGAGCGTGGCTCTCACCGGTGAGCGCAGCAGCAGGGCTGCCGAGAAAGCGCTGAAGAAGGCGCTGGAGCCCGTGGGCGCTTCCATGGGCGACGTGGCGGCCGTGGTCGCCACCGGGGCCGGGAAAAAGGAAGTGAGCTTTGCCCGGCAGCAGGCGGCCGAGGTCGTGTGCCTGGCAAAGGGCGCCGCGCGGCTTTGTCCGGGAGCGAGGGGCGTGATCGACATGGGCGGAGAGTCCACAAGGGTGGTAAAGATGGACGAGGCGGGCAGCGTCATGGATTATGCCCTCAACGATAAATGCGCAGCCGGCACGGGCGTTTTCCTCGACGCCATGGCCAAGGTCCTGAAGGTCGGGGTGGAAGAGATGGGACCGCTCTCGCTCGAGTCGGATGCCGACGTCAACATCACGTCAACGTGCGTGGCTTTTGCCGAGTCCGAGGTCGTGTCCCTCATTCACAGGCAGACGCCGAAGCGGGACATCCTGAGGGGCATTCACAGGTCCATCGCCACGAGGGTGTTCGGTATGGTCAACAGGATCGGGCTGGAGGGAACGAAAGCGGCCGTGGGCGGCCTGTCGCTGAACACGGGCATCGTCGCCTGTCTCGAAGACATGATCAAGGACAAGCTGACCATACCGGAAAACCCGCAGATCGCATCCGCGCTGGGGGCGGCACTGATTGCCGCGGGATTGGAGGGAGGTGAATGATGCTGACCCTTGGTGTAGATGTCGGCTCCCTGACCGGGAAAGCCCTGATCCTCAAGGATAACGAGATTCTGGCCTGGGACCTGATCCTGACCGGTCCGGACAGCGTGGAAACAGCCGCGACCGTTGCGAACAACACGCTGGCCAAGGCGCAGCTTGCGCTGGAAGACCTTGATTTCACGGTGTCAACGGGATACGGCAGGAGGCTCATACCTTTTGCCGACAAGAACATCAGCGAGATCTCCTGCCACGCCAGGGGCGCGAACTGGTTCTTTCCGTCGGCGCGAACGATCCTCGACATGGGGGGCCAGGATTGCAAGGCCATCCGGTGCAATGACGTCGGAAAGGTCACGGATTTCGCCATGAACGACAAGTGCGCCGCAGGTGCGGGCAGGTCCATGGAGATCATGGCCGAGCTGGTCGATGTGTCCCTCGAGGACATGGGGAAGCTGTCGCTCGACACGGTCGAGGGAGCGGTTCCCGTGAGCAGCACGTGCGTGGTTTTTGCCAGGTCGGACGTCCTGGGGTATCTTCGCCAGGGAGTGTCGAAGAATGACGTGCTTGCCGGGGCCTGCGAGGCCCTGTCCAGCAGGGTCAGGGGCATGCTCAGGAGAGTGGGCACGGAGCCGGATTTCGTGATCAGCGGCGGCATTGCCAAGAACGTCGGCGTTGTGGAGAGGCTGGAGATGAAGCTCGGGCTCAGGGCAAAAATATGCTTCGAGCCGCAGATCGTGGGAGCCCTGGGAGCCGCGGTTTTCGCGCGGGAGCTCCTGGAGAAGCGGGCCCATAGAGAGAGGTAGGAGATCAGGGCGAATTACGGATACGCGGACGCTTCCGGTGAGTATTACATCACCATCGACACGGACAAATGCGACGGGTGCGGGGACTGCGTGAAGGCCTGCCCCCATGGTGTTTTCAGGGTCGAGCCGGACGACTTCGACGAGCCCAAGGCTGCCGTGAAAGATGAGCTCTCGAGGACGCTGGCCGACGTGTGCCCGGGATACGGGCGCAAGTGCGAAAAAGAGGAGACGAACTGTCACAGCGTGTGCAAGCCCTGCGCCATCGAGCACAGCTGGTGACCCCTTTCCAGGTGTAGGGGAGGCTTTAGCCTCCCGTTTTCGGGTCGAATAGAAACAGGAGGACAACCCATGACAACCGTGAAAGAAATCTTCGAAAAAATGCCCGATGCGTTCCAGAAGGACGTGGCCGCGGGAATGAACGCTGTGTACCAGTTCGACATTACGGGTGACGGCGGCGGCAAGTGGTACGCGGCCATCGAGAACGGCGAGCTGACGCTTGCCGAGGGCCAGCACGACAACCCTAACCTGACCATTACCATGGGCGACCAGGATTACATCGACATGAGCACGGGCAAGCTCAACCCCCAGGTCGCCTTCATGACGGGCAAGCTGAAGGTCAAGGGCGACATGGGCCTTGCCCTGAAGATGCAGCAGATCTTCAAGAAGTAGTTTATCTTCAAGGTATGAAGTACTGTCCGCAGTGCGCAAAGCCTCTGGTCGAAAAAGAGGTCGACGGCCGCATGCGAAAAGCCTGCGAGGACGAGGCATGCGGCTATGTTTTCTGGGGCAATCCCACGCCCGTTGTGGCAGCCATCGTGGAGCACGAGGGGAACGTTATCCTGGTGCGCCAGAAGCAGTGGCCCGAGAAGATGCTCGGCCTCGTGACCGGGTTTTTGGAAAAGGGAGAGACGCCCGAGGAAGGCGTGCTGCGGGAAGTGCGCGAGGAGCTGGGCCTGGAGGGCCGCGTGGCCTCGCTGGTCGGGGTCTACGGTTACGAGGCGGCCAACCAGGTCATCATCGCCTTTCATGTCATTGCCTGGGGAACCGTGACGCTGGGCGAAGAGCTGGAGCGCTGCAAGGCCGTTGCGCCGGAAAAGCTGAGACCCTGGCCCATGGGAACAGGCTTCGCGATCAGGGACTGGCTTGAAAGGCGAAAGCAATAAGGGACATTTCTTCATTCCTTTTTTTCCGGGGGTCGTGTAGAAATAGGAAAATAGAGGGAAATGATGAAAAAACACTTCTGGACCCTGTTGGCGCTTGCCTGCGCGGCCGCCCTTGCCGGATGCAGCTGCCGCGATTTTTTCTCGGGCCTTCGCGGCGGGCCCCGCTTCGATGAAGTTGGCGGCGTGCAGCTGGTTTATGAAGTGAAGCCCGTAGAGGGCCAGGCCGGGAGGCGCGACCGGCTGGTCGTGGACGTCATGGAAACCCTTCGCCGCAGGCTCGATGAAAGCGGTGAAAAATGGTCCGAGCTGTACCATGAGGGCGACACGATCACGGTTCTTGTTCCGGGTGTCTCGGGGGAAAGGCTTGCCAGGATAAAAAGAATTCTCGGGCAGACGGCCAGGCTCGAGTTTACAATGGTCGACGATCCCGGATCAACGCACTTCAAGGAGCTGGCGGAGCAGGTCCCCGGGGGGTCGGGCATCGAGCTGAAGGATGAGCGGGTTCCCGGAGGCAAGGGCAAGGGTGACGTGACTTCCTTCTACCTGGAAGCAAAATCCTCGGGCGGAAAGAGCGGCAGGGCCGTGCTCGAGGATTTTCTCGCGGGCAGGAAAACTCCCGACGGCCGCGCGGTCTGCTACGGGTCGCGGCCCGATACTGACGCCATGGGAAGCCCCCTGGCCGCAAAGGTCTGGAGGACCTGGTTTCTCCATGCCGAGGCAGGGCTGACGGGGGAATACGTGGAGGACGTCTCGGTGGCGGAAGACCCCGGCATGGGGCAACTGTACGTGGCGCTGAGCTTCAACGCGAAGGGAGCCTCGATTTTCGAGAAGCTGACGGAGAGCCATGTCAGGAAGAGGATGGCCATCGTGCTCGACTGCGACGTCAATTCCGCCCCGGTCATCATGGAAAAAATCAGCGGCGGGAAAGCCAGGATCACCCTTGGCGCGTTCAAGGGCGCGCATGCGCTGAAACAGGAGGCGGAGGAGCTCGTTGCCGTTCTCCGGGCAGGGGCGCTGCCCGCCCCCATCGTGCTAAAAAGGGAGCAGATGATCGGACCGGCGCCTTAGTACAGCGCCCCGCAAGTTCGGGACCACCACTCTGCTGCGGCCGCGCCTGTGGGCAATGAGGCGGGGTCCCTGCGGAAGCGGAAAATCGTTCCAGACGAAATGGCTTCCGTGGGGTGCACT
>JBDRLK010000331.1:0-3391 GCA_043813155.1 Pseudomonadota bacterium
CCCATCGACAGCATCAGGATGGTCCTCGTTGGAAGCGGCCATCATCGCAAGGGCGCATTCGAGGTTCACCTGGTGGCGTCCATTCCCGGCCATGTCATCTCCATCACCAAGAAAGGAAAACGCACGCACCCGCTGGTCGAGCGTGCTTTCGATGTGCTGGACCAGACAATCCTGAGGCATCTTCACGCCATCAACCGGCAAAATTGATTCATTGCCCGGTATTTCATCCGATCGCGCCCCGATAGTTGTCATTACTTGCGCCATGGTTGCAGCAGCCGTTATATTTTGGTATATATAACGGCAATGGAAATCAGCGTCAAAATCAGGATCGTTGACAATAGCGGCGACCCGTTCATGGGGCCGGGGCCCCTGCGCCTTCTCGAAAGGATCGCCGGGGACAAGTCCATCAACAGGGCCGCGAAAAACATGCATCTCTCGTATGTAAAAGCCTTGAAGATGCTGGCCCGGCTGGAGGAGACCACGGGCAGGCGGTTTCTCGTGCGCAGGCGAGGCGGCAACAAGCGTGGAGGCTCGGACCTGACGCCCTATGCCGGGACATTCATGGCTGAGTACAGAAAGCTCGAGAAAGGAATAAAGGATCACGGTGAAGCCCGATTCGCTGCATTTGAAAAGAAGGTCTTTCCGCCATCTCGTAAATCCCCTGGGTAGGGGAGGCTTTAGCCTCCCGCAGGCGCTGCTTCTCGTCCTGCTGGCGGCCATCGCCTTCACCGCCTGCAGGGGCGGCTCGGGTTCCGGCAGCGGGCCGGACTCCATCACCGTTTTCTGCGGCGCTGCCAACAAGCCGGCCATGGAAGAGATCGCGGCCATGTTCGAGCGCGACCGCAACATCGAGGTGAACCTGACCTTCGGGGGCTCGGGGACCCTTCTTTCCCAGATCGAGCTTTCGAAAAAGGGCGAGATCTACGTTCCCGGCTCTCCCGATTACATCATCATCGGCGAGAAGAAAAACCTTCTAATAAAGGGCAGCGACCGCCTCGTGGCTTACCTCGTCCCGGCCATCATCACGCCTGCCGGCAACCCCGCCGGCATCGAGTCCCTCGAGGATCTTGCCGCCGACGGCGTGCGCGTTGCCATCGGCAACCCGGAAACCGTGTGCCTCGGGCTCTACGGCGTCGAGCTCCTGGAGAAAAACGGCCTGCTCGAAAGCGTGATGAACAACGTCGTGACCTTTGGAGGCAGCTGCTCGAAGCTGGCCAACCTGGCCGCCATGGACCAGGTGGACGCCATCCTGGGATGGCGCGTCTTTCACTTGTGGAACCCGGAACGCATGGCCTACGTGCCCATTGCGCCGGAAAAAATCCCGCGCCTCTCCTATGTCCCCATCGCGATTCCCGTTTACACCAGGGACATGGATCTTTCACGCTCGTTTATCGACTACGTGCTCTCGCCAAAGGGCAAGGAGGTCTACGAAAAGCTCGGTTACATCACGGATCTCGACAAGGCAAAAAAATTCGCCCCCGGCGCGGGCATCGGCGGCGTGTACAAGCTCCCCGACGCTTACTTCATCGCAATAAAAAAAGCCGGGAAGTGGAAATGAACCGTCTGTTCACCGTCCTCCTGGCCGGCGTCACGGCGCTGCTGCTTGCGTTTTTCCTGCTGCTCATCGCCGGCTTGCTCGTCGAGCTCTGGCATCAGACCCGGATAAAGGCTCCCGAGGCTTCCGAGATTTTCTTTGCCGTCAAGCTTTCTCTGATCACGGCCACGACCGCCTCCGTGCTGGCCCTCGTTGTGTCCGTGCCCGTGGCGTACGTCTTTTCCAGAAATGACTTCTTCATGAAAAACACGCTGGACACGCTCCTGGATCTTCCCATCGTGCTCTCGCCCATCGCCCTGGGCGCCCTGCTCCTGGTATTTTTCGGTACGCCCATGGGCAAGCTGATGGACGGTCTGCTCGGGCCGTTCGTGTTCGAGGTCAAGGGCATCATCCTGGCGCAGTTCTGCGTGGTTGTCGGCCTTTCCATCAGGCTCCTGAAAAGCACGTTCGACGGGATCGACGTTGAGTACGAGAACCTGGCAAGGACGCTGGGGTACAACAAGTTCCGGGTGTTTTCCAAAGTGACGCTGCCCATGGCCGGCCGGGGCATCCTGTCGGCCTTTCTTCTCATCTGGGCAAGGGCCATCGGCGAATTCGGCGCCACGATCACCCTGGCCGGCGCCATGACCATGAAGACCGAGACCATTCCCGTGGCCATCTACCTGAATTTCGAATCAGCCGACATATCGAGCGCCATGGTGTTCATCGCGATCCTTGTGGCAAGCTCCCTGACCATCCTCTTTTTCATCCGAAAGGTCAATGTCTATGCCGGCTGAAAGCGCTCATCTTCACGTCACGGGATTGAACCTGAAGCTGGGCAGCTTCTCGCTCGACGACGTTGGCCTGAGCTGCCGGCAGGGCGAATACCATGTCCTCATGGGCCCGACCGGGAGCGGCAAATCCTCCCTTCTCAAGTGCATCCTCGGGCTCCACGCCGTTCGAAGCGGAAAAATATTGATGGCGGGAAGGGATATCACGGTGGAAATTCCGGAGCAGCGGCGGATGGGATACGTGCCGCAGAACTACTTGCTCTTTCCCCACCTGGACGTGGAAGGCAACGTGCGCTTCGGCGCGGCCGCAAGAAAGATCGCGGGCCCGGAAGCCGAAAAGCTCGTCGACGAGCTCTGCGCCATGCTGGGCATGGACCACCTTAGAAAGCGCCGCATCCGCAACCTGTCGGGCGGGGAAAAGCAGAAGGTAGCGCTGGCGCGGGCGCTCGCCGGCCGGCCCGGGATCATTCTTCTCGATGAGCCCTTTTCCTCAATCGACGAGGGAGCGAAACGCGGCCTGTGGTTCGAGCTCAAGAGGATTATCAGCGACGTGGGCATCACCGCGATTCACATCACGCATAACCTGGAAGAAGCCTATACGCTGGGCGAGCGCTTTCCCTTATCATAGACGGCCGAATCGTTCACGCGGGTGACCGGGAAGAGGTGTGGACGCGGCCGGCGAACGAGAGCGTTGCCCGGTACCTGGGCTATCGCAACGTTTTCAAGGGAACGGCCGCGCCCCATGCCGACGGAACCAGCATCGACCTGGGCCACTTCAGCGTTGTGCTCGGGGGAAAAATCCCCGCAGGAAAAGAAACGAGCCTTTGCATCCGGCAGCAGGACATACGCATCATCAGGGAAGGCAAGCCCGTCAAGGATTCACTCTCGCGAAACGTCTTTCCCGGCGAGATAGTGGACCTCTTCACAACGTCCGATTCATGTTCCATCTGGTTCAGGATCGACGGCAGCCCGCACCACCACGACCTGGAGGCGAAATTCCCCCTCAACATCCGCGGCCGCTACGATCTTTTCAAGGGAAAGAACATAAGGATGGCCTTCGTTGAGC
>JBDRLK010000332.1:0-6896 GCA_043813155.1 Pseudomonadota bacterium
CCCACTCCCGCGCGCCGTCTGTGTTCATTCCTCTCTGAGGCTCGCAGTGAAGCCGTAGACCGAGGAGCCGGATGCGGGAAATCCGCTTGTCCGGATCTGCGGGGGGCCTGGCGGGAGAAACCCCGCCAGGCTATCCCGAACACACGGTTAAAACGTGCGCAATAAGTATCAGGTGAAAGGGAGTTTAAAACTTGATCTTGAACTTTTGTGAGCTCACCTTGATCATTTTTTCCGAGGGCTCGATTTTTTCGTTTACGAATATGGTTATGAAGGAGCCGAAAAAGCTGTCGGCCGGGTTGAGATGCCCCGAGTCCCCCAGCGGCCGCTTGAGCCAGTTGCGCATGGCCTCGAGCACTTCCTTGGACAGAGGGTTGCGGTCGATGACGGCCGCGAACTTGTAGTTGCCTTCCTTGACGTCATCGACCGCATAGGGAAGCTTTTGCACGCTGCTGCAGGCCCTTGCCGTTTCCGCCCTGTTTTTGAGCTTTATGGTCTTTGTCTTCTTGCCGGCCGTGGCGATGGTGACGATGTAATGCTCCTCCCATATGTCGAAGATGATCTTGCATTTTCTAAGCGTCATGCTGACGGGCTTTTTTTCGCCCTCGGGGTGGAGAAAGAGCCGCATGAGAACGACCGTGGGCAATCCGCTGGAGAGCTTTGCCATCGACTTGTCATCGAAGATCTCGGAGTAATCAAACGAAACGAGGAGATTCTTTTCGCCTTTTTTCTTCGACAGGTCGAATTTCTTCTCGATGACGTCCTGGCCGAGGCACAGCACCGAGGCGCCCAGTGCGGCCACGAGGACCGCGAGGCCCCAGGCGCGCAGGTATGTCCTCGCCCTTACCTCCATAGAGTCAGCTCCTCTTCGATCGGGATCAGCCCCAGCAGTGTCCCGACCGAAACCTCGAAGTATCCCGCGCTCGTGTCGGCCCTGAACCCGAGGTTGGCCGTGATGTCGATGGGCGCCGGTGAAACGTCCTCGTAGCCTTCCGGCGGGAGCAGCAGATCGTCGCTCGACGCCAGGAGGAAAAGCCCGATGGAGAAGAAAAAGTCGATCCCGTAAATCCCCTTCTTTTTCCTGTAGAGAGGGATGATGTATTCGCCGGCCAGCTTGGCCGCGATATTCTCGTAGCGCATCGCGTTGATGGATGTCTTGAGAAGATTGAAGCTGCGGCGCTTGTCAAAGGACATGCCCTGCACCCGGCCGGGAATAAAGTCGGACAGGTCGCCGATGAAGAACTTTTCGAAGAGAGGCGCGTTGCCCGTGATCAGCCCGGCCAGGAACGAGATCTTGACGATATGGCTCCACGGCAGGGTCTTGTAGTAGTCGGCGACCAGCGTGTACTTCGAGTAATTGTAGGAGCTGCCGATGAGGGTGTTGGAAAGCTCGACGGTTATGTTCAGGTACAGGCCCGAGGTGGGGAGGAAGGGGTCGCTTCTCGTGTCGTAGGTCAGCGACGCCGAGATCGTGGAAATGTACGATTCGCCGTGCAGCAGGCCGAAGTCGATGGGCGTCGTGATGCCCCGCCGCGTGTGGGTGGCGGCGATGGGCAGAATGGTGTCGAGGTATTCCAGCCTGTACTTCAGGGTCAGCGTGAGCGTCTTGAAAATCGTGGCCCCGCCGAAAATCGATCCGCCCCACCGCTTGTAGTCTATCCTTGCCGGCCTGTAAACGGCCTCCTCGGCATCATCGTAGATGGCAACGACGTTGTCGTAGCCAAGATAGTCGACCCCCGACGAGTGGTAGAGCGCGATGCCGGCCGAGAAAGCAGAGTTGAAGAGGGAGGGGTCGTAGAACTCGACCCTGTAGCCGCGGTGCGGGCTGCCGACCACGAAACCTCCCGACAGGAAAAGACCGCGCCCCAGGAAGTTGTGCTCCGCGAGCTCGAGACCGCCGTAGGTGGTAATGCCCGATATCCCCAGCACGAGGTTCTTGATCAGGAGGGTGCTGCGCTCCTGCACCTTCACTTCCAGGATGACGTGACCTTTTTTCGATCCTTTCTTGAGCGTGAACACAACGTCGCTGAACCACCCGGTGGCGAGCAGCCTGGCCCTGCTCTTGACGATCTCCTTGTCGTCGGGTGAAAACGACTGGCCCTTTTTCAGTGGAATGAAGTACAGGATGGTCGACGTAACGGTTTTCGTGTTCCCCTTGATGACGATCTTTTCGAGCACGTATTTCGGGTAGGGGGCATCGCCTTCATCCGCCTCTTCATTGTTTTTTTCCGGCTTCTTTTTCTTTTCCGGCGAAATTTCCTTTTCTTTGGAAGATTCGTCCTTCGGTTCTTCGGGGATGTCCTCGGCCGGTTCCACGGCCGTCACTTCGGCCGGCTCTTCCGGCGCTTTCGCCGCCCCCTTCCCGGGTGCGGCAGGCTGCTCCCCGCCGGCCGCCTGAGCCGTTCCCTGTGAAGAAGCCAATGCCTGAAAGGGTGAAAAATATGCCGCGCAAAGCAGGAGAAGGATAAAAGTTTTTCGCCTCATTTTAAAAACATAAAATATACTTTATTGACTTATTTTGCCAGTATTTTAAATAATATACAATCGATGACGGCGATGGCGCTGCACGCCCCCGGCGTGCAATAACCAGGTTCGGGCGGGCCGCGGGCCCGCAGCTGTTTTTACTGTTGGACGTTTTATAAGGAGTCGCCCAAAAAAAATCGCATTTCGAGGTAAAATTCCAACAAAATGTACGAAAACTTCTTCCGGCCGCCTCGGCGGCCGGAATTGTGAAGCTGTTTTTGGGCGGCGGCAAAGGAGAAACAATGAAACCTCTAATGGAATACGGACGTGAGGACGTTGTCCGGTTTCTCTATCTGGAGCCCCTGCTCCAGGAGCAGAAGGTGCTTGTGCTGGGTCCGGAAAACGAGACCGTGAGGCAGGTGTTTGCGAGGCTGGGATGCACGTCGGTCAAGCTGATGCAGCCCGGCAGGGAAGTGCTTCCGGATTGGGATCTCACGTTTCTGCGCGGCAAGAGGGACCTCATGGAGGAGAACAAGAGGATCCTGCCTTTCAGCGCAGGCGCGTTCGATATTATTTTCATCCCGAGCCTCGAAGCCATCGGGGATTACAGGATGGTGCTTTCCGAGTGCGCCAGGATCGCGGGCCGGAGCGGCCTCGTGATCATTTCCACGCGCAACGCCGAGTGCACATCATCGATATCACAGAGCGGGTTAGAGGAAACACCGGAGATCTGGTCGCTCGATTCCCTGGAAAGCCTGACCGGCAGTTACTTCAAGTTCGTGGAAAATGTCGGACAGTGCCCGTTTCTCGCCTATGCGGTCGTGTCCTATGATCCGGACAGGGCGAACGAAGGCGTGAGGCTGGACACGTCGCTGATGGAGGAGAGGAGCGAGGAGCCGGAGTTCTTCATGATCCTCTGCTCGCAGAGATCCATCGACCTGAAGCTTTCCAACGCCGTGTACCAGGTCCCTGTTTCGGAGATGACGCTGGTGGAGGCGGTGGAGCCCGGCGAGCCCATTGAGGAGGGGAGGGACGCGGCGGTCGTGAGTGCTGAAAACGATATGCTCAAGAAAGAGGTTGCCGAAAAGAACGTCCTTGTTTCCAGGCTCAAGACGGAGATCGGGAGGCTCGAGGCCGAGGCCGAGAAGCGCAGGCAGAAGGCCTTCGACTTGAGGCAGAAGATGGAGCAGGAGAGGAAGCAGCACCAGAAGGAAGTCCTGGAAAAGGCCATGCGGAGGCAGGTGGAGAAAATTCCCGAGACCTGGCTGGCCGAGAGGGAAGCCCTGACGCGGGAAGCGGAAACGCTGAAGAAGCAGATCAAGGCTCTGCGGTCCGACAGCGGGCAGCTCGAAAGTGAAATAGCAAACCTGAACAGGGAGTTGAGGGAGTTGAAGGAGCAGAAGGCCAGGCCGCAGGAAAATCCCGGGCGCGACAGGCAGGAAGCGCTCAGCAGGAAAATCGATGAGCTGAAAAATGAGAACACGGCCCTTGCTGCCGACAGGAAAAAGGCCGACCGCGATATCAGGCAGCTGCGACGGAAACTGAATGAGGCCGGGGCCGATCCAGGGAAGGTCCAGGTCGACAAGCTGAAGCAGGCGCTGGAGGCCAGGGAGAAGCTGGTCAGGGATCTTCTGCACGAGATGGAGCTGATGCCGCAGGTCGGGTACGGCGATGACATCCCAGCGGGAGAGGAGGATGTCCTGGGCCTGGTGGGCCGGATGGATGAGATGAGGGAGGATCTGGCAGAAAGCGGAAGGACAGCCGTGGAGCTTGAGTCCCGGCTGCAGGACCGCCAACTGGCCATGCAGGAGAAGGACATCCACTTCCTGGCTGAAAGGAGAGAGGGAAGCGTCCTGAAGGGAAAAATAGTGGACCTGGTGGCTTCCATCGATCTTCTATGTGATCTTATCGGTTCACGGGTCGGAGAGGCGCCCGACAGGGCCGCCGCCTCACCGGCGGCGGGCGGCGCGGATATCGTTCGCAGGCTTCATGCCGTCATTCAATTTACCCTCGACGAGCTCGAAAAAATAACCGTGCAGGGCGAGGCGGGAACCGTTGAGCGGGATATCGCCCTGTTGTGGGCGCGCGTCGAGGAAAAAAGACGGATGGCTGAGCTGCAACCACTCCAATAGGGGGTAGGGGCGACTTCAGTCGCCCGTACCATGTTCGGCGGGAGGCTAAAGCCTCCCCTACCCGGAGGTTGGGGGTGAGGGAGGCTAAAGCCTACCCGGCGGTTGGGGGGTGGCAAGATTCATGAGCAAGACGGCAAACAAACGAATCATCGTGGGCATAAGCGGGGCGTCGGGGATTGCTTACGGCATCAGGCTGCTTCGTTTTTTCCAGGGCCGCGACGACTGTGAAACCCATCTCGTCGTCTCCGAGAACGCTGAAAAGCTGGTTCAGATAGAGGGCAAGATGCCGCCGGGCGAGTTGCGCAAGCTTGCCGCTCACTGCTGGGCCCCCTATGACTTCGAAGCGCCGATTGCAAGCGGCACCTTCAAGACCGGAGGCATGGTCGTTGCGCCATGCAGCATAAAGACGCTATCGGCCGTTGCCAATTCTTACGGCGAGAACCTCCTGGCCAGGGCGGCCGACGTGACGCTCAAGGAGCGCAGGCCCCTGGTTCTCATCGTGCGCGAGACGCCCCTGCACTCGGGCCACCTGGAGCTCATGCTCAAGGCATCGCGCATGGGCGCCGTCATCCTTCCGCCCTCACCGGGCTTTTACTCGGGGCCGGTCACGATCGAAGACCTCGTGGACCAGATCGCGGGAAAAGCCCTCGACATCCTGGGCATTGAAAACGACATCTTCGCCCGCTGGAACAAGCCGTGAACCGCGGCGTGAAAATCGAAGGGGCTTTGCGTTTCGCCGTTGCCAGGCTGAAAAAATCCAGGGCGCCGGTTGTCGTGCGCTGGCAGATGACCAACAGCTGCCAGGCCTCGTGCGAGTACTGCAAGGTGTGGCAGAGCCCCTCGGACGAGCTCACCACGGATGAGGCCAAGAGGATGCTGCTCGAGCTGCGCCGGATGGGGATGAGCCGGCTTTGCTTTTCCGGCGGCGAGCCTCTGATGCGCGAGGACTTCGACGACATCGTGGGCTTCTGCGATCTTCTGGGCGTGTCCATGGAAATGAACACGAACGGGCTGCTCGTGGCGAAGCACGCGGCCGGCCTCAAGAAGCTGGAGATCGTGAAGATAAGCCTCGACGGCCCGGAGGAAGTCCACGACCGCATCAGGGGCGTTCGCATGTTTGCCGACATTATGAGCAGCGCCAGGGCGGCGCGCGATGCGGGGATCAGGATAAGCTTCACCACGACACTCGTGAGGGAGAATACGGAAATCGAGATCGTGGACAGGATCCTGGACATCGCCCGCGAGTTCGATACGTTCGCGGCGTTCCAGCCCGTCGTTCCCACCACTCCCTGGGGAAGCGTGGAGCTGGACGAAGTGGCGCCGGACAGGCAAAAGTTCAGGGAGGTTGTGGGCCATCTCATGGAAGTGAAGGCAAGGGGGGGGAGCAGCATAAGAAACAGCATGAAGGGTCTTCGCCACGTGTCGCGTTGGCCGGATTTTCCCGATATGGCGTGCACGGCCGGGATCATTTTCGTCGTGGTCGAGTCAAACGGCGACCTCTATGCCTGCGAGAGGACGCCCTATCCCATGGGCACGCGCTTTCCCAATGTCCGCGGAGGCGTAGCCGAGGCGTTTGAGGATATCGTAATGCCGCAGTGCGGCGGTTGCGGGTTCTGCGGAGCGCTGGAGCTCAACTTCCTTTGGAACCTGAGCCTGTCGTCATGGCGGGAGGTTCTGCGCGTCGTCGGGCGGTAGCCGGATGGTGTAGCTGCGCGCCCTCGGCGCGCCTCGAGGCACGCCGAGGGTCGTAGTGCGGCCCTTCAGGGCCGCTCGTAGCGAGGTTTTAACAGGCGGGGCGTAAAGCCCCTCACTACAGCCCCGACTTTGCAAGCAGCATTCTGAGGGCGGCCCTGAAATACTTCTGCAGCTCGGAAACCGAGGTTACCTTCCCGAGCATTTTCGCGACATAGGCGGGCCTGAAGTAGAACGAGACATAGGCCTGCCTGATAAGGCTTTCTATCTTTTTATTGTCGAGCCCGGTCCAGGGGGCGGGGAGCCTCATCTCCTCCTTTTTCCCCATGATGTACTCTCTCCAGTAATCATACCCCAGGCTCTCGTTCATCTGCTTTTCGAGCTCGGAGTTGGGCTTGGCAATGGTTCTCATGAACTGGGCGTAGTCCAGGGGAAGGCTCTTTGCGAATTCCACCGTCTTCCTGACGGACTCTTCGGTGTCGCCGGGAGCCCCGACCTGGAAGAACCCGAGCGGGCGCACGCCGCACTCGACCGTGAATTCTATGACCTTCCTGATGTCGTCGACCGAGTAGCCCTTTTTCATCTTCTTGAGGATGGCCTGATCGCCGGACT
>JBDRLK010000333.1:0-3118 GCA_043813155.1 Pseudomonadota bacterium
GGAAAATTCTACGCGGTCTACTGCGAGCGCGCTGCCGGCGGGCACGGCGTTGGCATCCGCCGCAGCCATGATCAGGGATCCCAGGCGGCGCATCTCTTCTTTGAGGAGTCCGACGGCATTATCCAGACTGTTGGAACGCAGCGAGTTGCTGCATACCAGTTCGGCCAGGTGAGGTGATTTATGAGCCGGTGAGAAAGAAAGGGGCTTCATCTCGTAAAGGACGACCCTCCGTCCCCTCTGCAGCAGCTGCCAGGTCGCTTCGCACCCGGCCAGGCCGCCGCCGATAATGATTGTAGAAGTTATTATTTCATGCCCCCGTTTTGATCTTTACGATGTTCTTACATTCGGGGTAGCCGGAGCAGCCGAGGAAGGGGCCGAATCGCCCCCGTTTGATCGCCAGGGGCCGGCCGCATTTGTCGCAGAGGGTATCCGTCAGCTCCTGGGATTGAGGCTTGGCGGATCCGTCCGCTCCCTTGCCAGTATTAATAATATTCTTGCATTCCGGGTAGCCCGAGCAGCCGAGAAAGGTTCCGAAACGACCCCTCTTGACGGCCATCGGCTTCCCGCATTTTTCGCAGACGGCGTCGCTCTCGGTTCCCGCTGCCGGGGCAGCAACCGGCGCCCCATCCGGACCGACGTTTATCGTATGCTTGCATTCCGGGTAACCGGTGCAGCCGAGGAAATTCCCGAAGCGGCCCTGGCGCGCGGACATCGGCTTGCCGCAGAGGGGGCAGGGGATATCCGCGTTCCCCTCGCCGTTTGGCGCGCGATCTGCAAAGACAAATTCCACCTTCCAGTCGTCATTGAGGCGAAGTCCGGCGGAAAAGGGCTTACGGGTTTTGAACGAAAAGAAGCCATCCAGCGGTCCGGTCTCCCGCGTCTCCATCAGTTCAATGGCCTCATCTTTGGTGATCAGGCGCTGGCTCATGGTTTTGTAGAGCTTAAAATCGCAGCCGGCACATTCATAGGCCTTGAGCTTTTCCCGTAACGAAACGCCACACTTCGGGCACTTTCCAAAAGGTTCGCTGTTCTCGAATCCGGTATCCATATTAAACCCCCTTGCCTTTTCTACAATCTGAGCGGTAAACTGCTTGATGTCCCGCATAAAGTCGGGGCGGGAGAGCTTGCTTTTCTCCATCATCAGCAACTTGTTCTCCCACTCGCCGGTGAGGGTGGGGGAGACGAGCTCCTGAACCGGAATGGCCTCCAGCAGACGGATCAGGTTCATCGCCTTTGACGTGGGCACAAGATCCTTACGGTCGCGCGTCACATAGTGAGCGCTGATGAGCTTCTCGATCGTTTCCGCTCGCGTGGCCGGCGTGCCCAGGCCCCGCTCTTTCATGGCTTCGGCCAATGTCTCGTCGTCCAGGAGCTTTCCTGCCGTTTCCATGGCGGCCAGAAGCGAGGCGTCGTTGTAGCGAGGCGGCGGATTGGTCCGGCATTCGTCTAATTCCACCTTGCGGGTCAATATGCCCTGGTTGTCCCCAAGGGCGGGCAGGTGACTGGCGATACCGATATCGGGCTGAGCCTCCTCCTCCTTTCCGAACGCCTCGCGCCAGCCAACCTTCGCCAGCACCTTCGCGGTGGTGCGGAAGGTGTCTTCGCCGACACGGGTGGTCCTTTCCACAATTTTCCATACGGCCGAGTCCATGAAGGCGGCCAGGAATCGGCGCACGACCAGATCGTATACCTTCTGCTCCACGGCGGTGAGTCCTTTGGGCGTTTCACCCGTGGGAATGATCGCAAAGTGGTCGGATATTCGGGTGTTGTCGAATATACGCTTCGCCATCTGGGCCCGGGCAGGATCGCCTATGCGTTTCGCGAGCGAGGCGTAGCCCCCGTCTAAGGAAGCGAGTATCCGGCTCACTTCGGCTGGATAGTCCTCGGGCAGGCATTTGCTGTCGGTACGCGGATACGTGAGCACCTTGTGCTTTTCGTAGAGGGACTGGGTAGCCGCAAGGGTGGACCGCGCCGAAAGTCCGAAGCGCCGGTTCGATTCGCGCTGCAGGGTGGTGAGGTCAAAGAGGGTAGGGGGGGCTTCCCGAGTTTCCTTCGCCTTGTCGGTCGCCACGGCCGGTTTTCCCGTACAGCGCGCGACAATCTCGTCCGCCGTCGTTTTGGACCAGATTCTGTCGGCCCGGTCGTCCGGATCGCCCGGCTGCTTTTTGAAGTGTTCCCGAATCCAGACCCCCTCGTATGTGTCTCCCGATACCTCGAATATACCCTTCACAATCCAGTAATCACGGGATACGAAGGCCTGTATCGCCTTCTCCCGCTCCACCAGCAGGGCCAGGGTGGGAGTCTGGACACGGCCCAGATTGGCGGTTTCCTTGATATTTCTCCCGAATAGGCGGACAGTAAAGGCGCGCGTGGCGTTGATGCCGACCAGCCAGTCCGCTTCCGACCGGCATACGGCGGCGTCGGCGAGCCCGGCCTTCCTGTCTCCCGGCAGCAGATGCGAAAAACCTTCCCGGATTGAGGCAGGCGTCATGGATTGCAGCCACAGGCGCTCGGTGCTTTTGTCGATTCTCAGGTACTTCAATATGTAGGTGAAGATGAGTTCGCCTTCGCGCCCTGCGTCGCAGGCATTCACGATGCCGTCGATTTCCTTGCGCTTTGCCTCGCGCTTGATGATGTCGAGCAGTTCGGAGCCCCCCTCGGTTGCCTTCCCGTCCGGATCTTTCTTCTTGCTGAAACGGCCGTTTGGACCGTCGCTCCTGGACGGCTTAAGCAGGAAGGTTTCAGGCAGGATGGGAAGGGCCTCCAGCCTCCAGAACCCGTACTTTTTCTTGTCTATATCCTCGGGCATGCTAAGCTCAACAAGGTGCCCCGCAGCGGAGCAGACGATCAGGTCGTCTCGATCAAAGACCTTGCCGCGAGCCTTGAAGCCTCCCAGGGCTTTAACTATATCGCGGGCGACGGATGGTTTTTCGGTTATGACAAGCTTTTTGGACATTGGCAGTTTTCTCACTCCTTGCGCACAAATTGTTTTCCCGGCAACTGACGGATTAATCCCTTCAGCTCCAGTAATAATAGGGTGTTTAAGATTTCGCCGGCTTTTCCCCCGGTCAGGGCGATGAGCTGGTCAACATTAACGGGGCTAGCCGCAATGTGTTGC
>JBDRLK010000334.1:0-9418 GCA_043813155.1 Pseudomonadota bacterium
ACAAGGAAATCAAGGAAACAGGTTTGCCTCTGAGGCCGACTGTTGTATAAACATGGCATGAGACAATTACTGCTGCTCACAGGATGCCTTTTGCTGCTTGCTTCATGCAAGGACAATACGCGCAGCACGGATTATTCCGGCGCGAAAAAGCATGAGCCTGAAAACAGCGTGGAAAGCGATCAGGCCGAGGCAAAGGCCCCGGCCGAGCCCGGACCATCGGAGGAAGCCGTGAAGGAAGAAGAAAAGCCCGATGGGCCTGCCCCGGAGGATGAATCGCATGCTCTCGTCCTGAGCGGGACCATCAAGGACATCGGCATTGCCGGCCAATCGCCCGACCCCAAGCGCAAGTGGGCGGTGGTCTTGAAAAACGTCAAGGTTGTAAAAAATACGGCCGGCGTGAACACGGACGACTGGAACCTGGGCAAGGGTTTTTCCTTCCTGATCCACTCGCCGGCCAAGACGTTCAAGTACGGCGGGAACACCAAGAAGCTCGTCGGAAGGAACGTGGAGGTCGGCTTTCACCTGCCCTTCGAGGGCGCTTCCAAGGTCGTGCCCGACGAGTACGGCGGCATCCTGCTTAAGGGCGACTGAGGAGCCTGTCCGGCAACCCCCGCTGGGGTAGCCGCAGGCTTTAGCCTGCGCAGTTATGTCGTCGACAGCGCAACTACTTCCAGTGCGCCGTGATGAACTCCTCGGTTTCCGGCAGGCCGCCCTGCAGGATGAGGTAGCCGTTGTGCGGCTCGCGCTCGGTGATGTCGTGGTTGACGGGCTCGCGCATCATGCGCATCACTTCGTCGTGCTCGTCCGTGTGCCCCAGCACCCAGCACAGCTTCATCATGGCGGTTTCCGGCAGCATGTTGTCCAGCGGGACAACGCCGATGTCGAGTAGATCGCGGCCGGTTTCATAGACGTACATGCGCACGTAGCCCCAGAGCGTCTGAACAGTCATGACCACGTGGACTCCCTGCTCCGAGGCCTTCTTGAGCGCGGGGTAAAGGGGCTTGTTCACGTGGCCGAGGCCGGTTCCCGCGATGACGATTCCCTTGTAGCCTTTTTCGACCAGCGCGTCGACGAGGTCCGGGTTCATGCCCGGGTAGTAGTAGAGAATGGTGACCCGATCGTTGTAGACCGCGTCGATGAAGACTTTTCGCTCGGGGTCCCGGGGCACGTAGTCCTTTGTGATGTAGTTAAAGTCGTCGCGGCTCACGATGCACATGGGAATGTCTCCGATGGTCCTGAAGGTGCTGCGGTAGGAGCTGTGCATCTTGCGCACGCGCGTGCCGCGGTGCAGCAGGCCGTAGTGGTCCGACGTGGGGCCGTACATGCACAGCTGCACCTCGGCGATGTCGCCGTAGGCGGCCGCGCGGACCGCGTGGATGAGGTTGAGGGCGGCGTCGCTGCTCGGCCGGTCCGAGCTGCGCTGGCTTCCCACGATGATGATAGGGACCGGGCTGCTGCGGACCATGTAGCTCAGGATCGCGCTCGTGTGCCCCATGGTGTCCGTTCCGTGGCCGACGACGATGCCGTCGGCTCCGCCGGCGATTTCCTCGCCAATGCATTTGGCCAGGGTAATATACTCGTCCTTTGCCATGTTTTCCGAAAACACGCCGAAAAGCTTCTTTGTCTTCAGGTTGCAGATGTTGGCGAGCTCGGGGACCGCGCCGTACAGCTCGCCCGGCGTGAACGCGGGGATCACCGCGCCCGTGCGGTAATCGAGCCTGGAGGCGATGGTGCCGCCGGTGCCCAGCAGCGTGACGCTGGGAAGATCCGGCGTGTAGGGGAATTCCTTTTCAGGGATCTTGTAGATTGCTTCCTTGTGCCCGATCTTGTCGATGGTCCGCACGCGGTCCACGTGTATGCCGATGTTGTAGCCGTTCTTGAGCTTGATGACCACGTGCTCTTCGCTGAAGCTGCCGCTTCGGGGAAGGATGACGCCCTCGAACAGGCTGCCCGCGTCATTGACCACCTTCACGTCGCTCCACACGTTGATGCCCCACTCCATGAGCCTGGTTCGGGCAAGACCCTTGTAGCCTTTGTATTCATCCTTGGAGGAGCTCATGGTTCTTTCCTTCCGGTTTTACCGGTTACGTTCCGGCCGCCTGCTGAAGCATTGTGTCGAGAACCTTGCCCACATCGGCCGCGGGCACCCTTCCGCGCAGCTTCGGCATGATGCGCCCCATGTAGAAGCGCAGCAGCTTGTCCGGCGTGCCCGCTTTGTGGTCCGGCCTGCTGCTGCCGACCGTTTCGCGTACCAGCTGCTCCCACCCGGCCGGGTCCGCGTTCAATCCGGCTTCCTCGACGATCTGCGCCGCTGTTTTTTCAGGCGAGGCGCTCATGGCGGAAACGAGCTGCTGCCATGCCTCCCACATCACGGGCTGCGCGGCCATGGCCTGGAAAAGCTCGCACCATTTCTCAGGTGTGACGGCATGGACGGCCACGCCGCGGCGGCGCAGGCCCTTGAGCCTCTCGCCGAAGAAATAGCAGGCCTTGCGCAGGTCGGCTCCGCATTTCTCCGCGACAAGGTCAACGAGAGCGGCCCCGCCCCGGCGAATGAGAAAAAATATCGTATTGCGCGGTACGCCCGCCCTGCCGTAGAGCTTCTCCCTCACCCAGGGCGGGGGCGGCAGGTTGACCTTCAGCCCCTCCACGCGTTCGCGCGTTATCCTGGTCGGCGGGCTGTCCGTGTCCGGGTACATGCGGTCGGGGCCGGGCAGGATGCGCTCGAAATCCGTGCTCCCGTCCGGAAAGGGCTGGCGCGTTTCGTTCGGGATGCCGTCGATGGCGTCCACGTAGCGCAGGCGGATTTCCTCGGCCGCCGTGATCGTGTCCTCCCTCGGTCCCCAGACGATCACCATCGAGTCCCTGGGTCCGCAGCCGATCCTGGTTTTTATCCTGCGAAGCTCGCGCTGCGAATCCCCGTAGTCCGGCCACTTTTCACTGTGCAGGAGGATGGGCTGCTGGTCGAGGCCGGCAATGACCCTGACGCGGCCCGCGAGCTCGTTGGCGAAGATGTGGTCGGGCTGCGTGGGCCAGCCGAGCGTGCCGGCCAGGCCGGTCAGCTTTACGGCCAGGACGCAGAACGGCCCTTTGCCGAGCTCGAAGGCCGGCCGCCGTTTTTCTTCGGCAACGAAACGATCCCAGCTCTCCTGGTGCAGGAACGAGAGCCGTGAAGACTGGCAGAGGGAGGTTACGTTCATGTGACTGACTACGAAATCCTCGGGTTTTTTGAACCCGCGGCCGTGAAGCTCGCTTCGCAGCCCAAGCAGGTTCACCTGCCTGACGGCCTCGCCGTGCACGAGCCCGCGGGCCCACCAGGCCTGGGGCACGCCCTTGATTTCCACCCTGCGGCCGCCGCGCACGGAAACATTGACATCCTGGCGGCTCGCGCCCATGCCCACGCGCACGTGGCCCGTGCTGCGGCAGACGCGGCCGACGAGAAGAATGGCCTCGACCACCTCTTCCGGGGTGCGCAGGTCCGGGCCGGTAACCGTCTCTATCAGCGGCATGCCGAGGCGGTCGGTGCGCCAGACGATCAGGTGCCCCTTGTCCGATACCTCGCGGCAGCTGTCTTCCTCCACGCTCACCTGGGTGATGGACAGCTCGCGCCCCATGAAAGGCAGCCTGCCGTTTACGCCCACGATGGCCGTGCGCTGAAAGCCGGTGGGGATCGATCCGTCCAGGTACTGCTTGCGGGCAACGTGGACCTCGTCCACGATGTCGCAGCCGAGCATGAGGCACTGCTCCATGGCCACGTCCAGGGATTGCTGGTTCACGAGGAAGGGCGGCGTATCGTCCATCTCGTAGGTGCACACGTTGCTTTTGTGCAGCAGGTAGATGATGTTTTTCTTTGTCTTGAACTCCATGAGCGCGGTGCCGTCATACTCGCCGAGCTCGGAAAGCGTCGGCCGCATGTGGCGCAGCATCTCGCCGTCATGGTCTTTGGTGTAGAGCCCGGCCGGGCAGTTGCAGAACATCTTTCGCTCGGTGAGAAGCTGCTGGTGGACTTCCAGGCCGGCTATCATCCCAACTTCGGCGTAATCTATGGAGCTGTGTTCCATCTGGCAGGTGATGTGAATTACCACACAGCCCGTCAAAGCG
This sequence comes from Pseudomonadota bacterium, assembly GCA_043813155.1. GTDB lineage: Bacteria > Myxococcota_A > Polyangia > DRWM01 > DRWM01 > JBDRLK01. Next base: position 4,099 of record JBDRLK010000334.1, read on the forward strand.
CAACGTCATCGGCGAGAAAGGGTGCAGCCACGATTCCGGGGGGGAGTAGGGGGGCCGGGCCTTGAATCTTGAATTTCATCCATTATTTCTATGAAATTATTTCATAGCGCGAAGAATGAAAAGCTCGCTATGAAATAATTTCATAGAAAAACCCCGAAAAATTCAAGATTCAAGGCCCGGCCCCTTCGATCCCCCGGAATCGTGCATGCGCCCTCATTCCTCTCAGCAGTTCCTTTTGATTTTCAGATTCTCCTCAAGGGGAGAGTTCATGATCTAAATTTTCCTTGAAACTTACGAGAATGCGTGGTAGTATTTATTCATACCAGGGAGATACTATGGGAATGGCTGTAAAAAAAACGATCTCGCTGCCTCCTGACATTGCCAGGGAGGTGGAAGTCATGGCAAAAGAGCAAGGCAAGACAGTCAGTGCCGTTATCCAGGACGCGCTGCGACTTGCCCGAAGAGAAAGGCTCAAGGAGGAATTCCTTGGAATGCAGGGATACTGGAGCAAGAAAGCCAAGGAAAAAGGGATACTTACCGGAAAGGACCTCGAGAAGTACCTGGGGGAAGAGTGAAGGTCGTCTTTGACACGAACATCTTTGTTTCCGCTCTTGCTATCCCCGGCGGAAGGGCGGAGAAGGCCGTGCTCAGGATCATCGAAGGGCACGATCAATTATTTATTTCCAAGGACATTCTCGATGAGCTCCTGTCCGTGCTGGCAAGGAAATTCAGTCGTGACATGGAAGAGCTGAGTCGCGCGGCCTTTAACATTTCTGAAATGGCTGAAATGATCAAAGTCGGAAAACGATTAAAAGTCTTCAGGGATGACCCGGATAACAGGGTGCTCGAGTGTGCCGTGGCCGGCGGCGCCGACCTAATCGTAACCGGCGACAAGGAAATGCTCAGCTTGAAAAAATATCAAGATGTCACGATTATCTCTCTCAAGCATTATCTCAATTCTTGAGCATCCTTGAACAAAAAAACATCCTCCTATCGTCCGATCCTCTCCGCTATCTCCCTCCAGCCTTGCTCAACGCCCGCAAAGGCCGCCCGCAACACCGCCCTCTACGCCCTCTACGCTCCCTTGTCAGGCGCGCAGGGAGCGTTCATGATGAGAAGGATGGGGCAAAAACACGATGAAATCGTCAGAGCGCGCGCTTCTTGTCATCATCTCATTTTTTCCCCTAACCGGCGAGCGGCCAGCGCCGCGGTCTTTCGCAGCTGCTCGCTTTTTCCGGCTATTTCATCGAGGCGCCTGCGAAAGGCCTCGCTCTTCTTCGCATAGTCCTCTTCCACCTCGGTCATGCTCCTGGCGAGCTGAGCGATCTGGAATTCCATGTCCTTGATCGTCGCTTTGTTCCCGCTGATTCGCAGCGTCAACTGCTCGGCCCTGGCCGGGACCTTTCTGAGCCGCGACGCCAGCCTGCCTGCCTGCTCCAGCAGGCCGAGCTCCTCTTCCAGCAACGGCTCCTCCCCCTTTTTCCCGCGCGATCGGGCGAGCTCGAAGATCTTCTCTTCCGCCCGTTTCACCTTCTGCATGGTGTGAGCGCTCTTGGCCATGAGCTCCTTGTGTTTCCCGGTGTTTTTCTCGCAATCGCTTCTGGCCCTAGCAAGGTCCCTGCCCAGTATTTCCACGGCCATGCCGATGTTGATCTGGTACGCCCTTCTCTTGTTTTCCAGGGCCTCCATGTCCTGCGCTATGAGCCTCGTCTCCTTCTCTACTTCGTGCAGCCTTCCGGCCGCTTCCCTTCCCTCGCGAAAACTGTCGCTCGATTCGTCCTTCTCCCCGGGCTTGTCCTTCACATCCTCGAAATATTGCCTCCACTCGATCTCCCTGGTGCCGTCCAGCCACTCCTCGCCCTCATCTTCTTCCTCTTCATCCTCCCCGGCCTCTTCCAGCAGGTCATCCTCCCCGGTTTCCCTGTGAAGGGCCGAGCGGTAAAACCCCCTGCTCCTCAAGACTTCCAGGAGCTCGATCGCGTCACGATACCGGTCGGCGGCATCTTTTTTCAGCATCTTCATGATGATGTCGCTGAAAGGCAGCGGAATTTCGGAATGCAGCTGGTACAGGGGTACGGGATCACCGGACATCTTGCCGCTAATGACCTCCTCGAGATCGTCGGATGCAAAGGGCGCCTTGCCCGAAAGCATTTCGTAGACCACGCACCCGAGACCGTAGATATCCGCCGCGGGCGTCGGCTCCTCGTTGCGCAGCTGCTCGGGCGAGCAATACCGTGGCGTTCCCAGGACCCTGCCCTGTTGCGTGAGCCTGGCCTCGCCGATCGAATAGGCGATACCGAAATCCAGCAGCTTCACGAAATCATCAACACCCTTGTAGCGCATGAGAAAGACATTGCTCGGCTTGATGTCCCTGTGAACGATGTTGAGGGAATGGGCCCTGGCCAGCCCCTTCGCGATCATGGTCATGAGGCGCTGCGATGCCGGCAGATTGATGCGCTGCTCCTGCCTGATCCTCTGTTTCAGAGTTTCCCCTTCGAGCAGCTCCATGACGATGCTGATGGAAGCCCCGGTGATGAGCATATCGTACACCTTCACGATATTCGGATGCTCGATGGTGCCGCAGATTTTCGCCTCCCTGAGGGCCCTTTCCCTGAGCTCATCGCTGGCTCCCGGGACCGGCTTGAGCACCTTGACGGCTACGTCCCTTTTCAGGTACACGTGCCGCGCCAGGTAGACGTCCCCCATGCCGCCCGAGCCGAGCTTGGACATGATCCTGTAGCACCCGCCGAGCAGCCTGCCCACAAAGGCGTCGTCGGTTTCCACGAGCCGGCTGTTGTCCACGGGACACATGTCCAGGTCGTCGGGAAAGAAATTGTTGCACTTGTTGCAGTATTTCATCCTTGACTCTCCGTTTCGAAACAGGCGCTGAGCTTATTCTAATTAGCTTTCAAGATGAGACTAATAATGCTACAATGCCTCCATGTCACGACCACGAAGAACAGATCCAAAGATTGTTCGTCGCGCCCGTCGAGTCGTACGCGACACCCGGGACACTACTGAACTACGTCAGGCTTTGAGCATTGTTCTACCGGCCGAATTCAGCAGCACGTTGGAGCAAACAGCCCGGGTGCTGGGAGTGGGTCGGGCGACTGTACCTAGGTTGCAGCACAGATTTAGGAACCGCCACAACTTGGTCCTGCCGGAGCGGAAAAATTGGGGCGGTCGGCGGCGGGCATTGATGACCCAGGAGCAAGAGCGAGACTTCCTCGCGCCCTGGATCGAGTTGGCCAGAAAGGGCCAGGTGCTGGTGTTGTCGCCGATTCGCGCGGCGCTTGCCCAGCACCTGGGCCGGCCGGTGGCGGTCACTGTCGTGTACCGTTTGTTGGCGCGGCATGGCTGGCGTAAGGTTGCCCCGGATACCCGCCATCCCAGGAGTGACCTTGCCGTGCAGGAGGCGTGGAAAAAAAACTCCCGACGGATCTGGCTGCCCTGCTGAGACGCGAGGACGTCCGCGGTCGCCCCGTACGTCTGATGTTCCAGGACGAAGCGCGATTCGGTCGGATGGTGCGCATTCGGCGTTGCTGGTCGCCTTTTCCGTCGCGTCCGCTGGTGGACAATGGCTACGAGCGTCAGTTTGTGTACGTCTATGGCGCCGTCAGTCCCATTCAGGGTGAGCTGGATTGGATGATCAGCAGGGAGATGAACACCGCGAAGATGGCCGAATTCCTCGCACAGGTGAGCCACTCCCATTCCAAGGAATTCATCGTCATGATTGTCGACGGCGCCAGCTCCCACAGATCGCATGAGCTTGAGATTCCCGAGAATGTCCGGTTGCACCGTTTGCCAGGCTACTCTCCAGAACTTAATCCACAGGAGCACGTGTGGGATGAACTGCGGGAGAAGGAGTTCCCCAATCGCGTCTTCGAATCGATGGATGGAGTCCTTGCACAACTACAAACCGGACTCCCACGTCTGGCGGCAAACACTACTGTTCTACGAAGCCTGACCGCATGGCCCTGGATCGTTAGTCTCAACTTGATGGCAAATTAGAATTAGAAGCGGGCGTTGGGATATGCCCGGTCCGGCGCAAGTACGCCAGCAGCCACCGTAAGGATGCCTCGTCATTAGAGTGAATGGGACGCCTTTTCTTCAGATGCCGTTTAAACCTGACGAGTTTCTGCTCATCAAGGTCCATGACGCCAATATTCTTGCTCTGCATCCATCTGCTCACCGCACCAATGATTGTGATTCGGCCCTGCATAGTAGACTTAACGTACCCTTGCTCTGACAGTCGCTTCGCGCAATCATCGATGTAGGGGGCCAAGGGACCTTTGCGCAACCGAGTTAAAATCCACGGCCATTTATAAAGCTGATCAACCGTCATGGCTTCCTCCTTCGCTTTGGATAAATTGTGGAAAGATGCATCGGCTCCCCCGCAATACAGGCTTGCTGACTAAGAATCTTGGCGGGAGTTGATGATCTCGACTCTTAGAGTCCCGGAGAGGTTTTAGCTTTCCAAAGCAAGGGCTTCAATAGCTTCAAGGAAAGGATGGCTGTGTGATGAGGGTCAGGATTATCCCGGCAAACGGAACGACGATTTCAGGTTTCCACGACGAGAAGATTGGACCTTGAAGACGTTTCGCGGGATAATCCGGTTGACGGGATAAAACCGCAGGTCCGGAGTTCGAATCTCCGAGCTGGCTCGGTTTTAAAGGGTTTTTACGAGGTCTAAAAGGCTTCCTTCCCCATTGTCATTTTTTTGTCATTTTTTTGGTCCAGAATTTCGACCGCTTCACGCAGGCTCTCGGCGTCCAGGTGGGCATAGCGGTCCATCACGGAAGGGTCTTTCTGGCGCATCAGACGGCGCACCCTGAACGGGTCAGAACCCGCCCTGACGAGCCTGGAAGCAAAGGCTCTGCGAAGGTCGTGAAAGCACAGGTTCTCGATGCCAGCCTCCTTACAGGCCCTGTAGTAAGTCCTCATGAGGTTCCTGGCGCCGATGCGGGTTGTCCTTCGACAAAATTGCGTCCGCCACGGGAAAACAGGCATTTTTCTGATACGGGCCACATCGGGCTTGACTTTGATCACCATATATTGAACTTTCAGCCCCATGATACAAATGATATTCAAGTTTGTTCTCAGCATCGTCCGAGCTGCATTGAGGGATCGCTCGGATATTGTTATCGAGAACGCAGCCCTGCGTCAGCAACTGGCGGTTCTCAAGGACAAACACCCTCGCCCGAGGCTCCGTCCAGCTGACCGCGTTTTCTGGGCCGCGCTGCGCTTGGCATGGTCACGGTGGGCAAATGCCCTCATCGTCGTGAAGCCGGATACAGTGGCCCGCTGGCACCGCATGGGC
>JBDRLK010000335.1:0-5382 GCA_043813155.1 Pseudomonadota bacterium
CGTCGGCATCAGGAGCATGGACGCGGGAGAGAAGCCGTCCATCACGAAGGGCAGTGTTTTCTTTGCCGGGGATATTCTCGCGGACGGCAACTGGATAGCAAAAGCCGTGTCAAGGCTTTCGGCCAATGTGTACATAACCATCGACCTCGATGTGTTCGACCCTTCACTCATGCCCTCCACGGGCACGCCCGAGCCGGGCGGGCTGGGGTGGTACGGTTGCCTGGAGCTGCTGAAGGTCGTTTTCAGGGCGAAGAACGTCGTGGGCTTCGACGTGGTGGAGCTGTGTCCGAACGAAGCGAACAGGGCCCCTGATTTCGTGGCGGCCAAGCTCATCTACAAGCTTCTGAGTTACAAGTTCATCCGTTGATTTCTTGCAAAAAGCATGATTACGTGCTTAATTCAAGGATACGCTGTTTTTACATGAATAAGCCCGAAATCATGATGTGCCGGCCGGCGGCCGCACTTGCGGTCCTCGTTTTCCCCGTGATGCTTGCCTTTTCCTTCCCCGCCCGCGGCGAAGGCGGGACGAAAGACGACATAAAGCTTTCAAAGAAGCACTTCAACAAGGGCGTTGCATTGTTCAAGAAGGGAAGCTACGAGGAGGCCCTCGAAGAGCTCCTCGCTGCATACGACCTGCACCCTCACGTAAAAATGAAGTATAATATAGGCGTGTGCCTGTACCGCATGGAAAAGTACGCCGGGGCGGGCAACGAGCTGGAAGAGTTCCTGGTGGAAGAGGGGGCGAACGCCAAGGGGAAAGTCGTCACGGAAGTGTTCGAGGCGCTCGAGGCCATCAAGCAGGAGGTCGGCGTTGTCACGATCGAAACAGAGACAAAGAATGCCGAGATCGTCGTGGACGGCGCGGTCCACGGCAGGACTCCTCTCGTGAGCGGCATTTATCTCGAGCCCGGGCCGCACGAGATCAAGGCCATGACCGACGACGACATGACATGGAGCAAGGTCATCAACATTGACAAGGGCCAGAGCAGGACGCTTAAGGTGGAGCTCGTCAGGAAGCCCGCCGTGCCGGACATGACCTTCGAGGAGGAGGAGACCGAGGAAGAAAAGCCGAAGAAGAGTAAAAAGGTCCACAACGCGTACTTCTACGCCACCTTCGCGCTCGCGCTCGCCGGAGCGCTGGGCGGAACGATTGCCGGCGGCGTTGCCATCAGCCAGAGGAACGATCTGGACGGCCTGGACAAGGAGTGCGATGATAACCCGAGATGCCAGCATGATGCCCTGGAGTGGGAAGCATACGGGATCAAGCGCGACGATCTGTACAATAAGGCCGAGATGTCCGCGAATGCCTGTACGGCTCTTTTTGTAATAGGGGGCGCGTCCGCCATTGCGGCGCTTGCCTTGTACTTTTTTTCCGAGCCTTTTAAAAAGAAAGAGAAAAAGGAAGAGGGCGACGACGATGAAGACTTGGAGGGTGAGGAGTATTCCAGGCTGCCCGTATTGATCGGCGGACCGGGAAGCCTGATGCTGAAGATCGAGTTTTAATGATTTATCGCTTCACATATCAATTCGGCGGTCCCGCCCTTTGTGTCATGGCCGCGCTGCTCCTTTCAGGCTGCCTGCAGGCCATCGGGCTCGACGACAAGAATGACCGGCTCCCCTTCCGGGGGGACGGGGGCGTGGATATCTGGACGGACGATCAGCTCGAGGCTGCCTGGGACTGGGAAACCGTGGATTTCGACATGGAGGGCGTGGAGGGAGTGGAAGGCGTTGAAGGCGTGGAATGGGTCGAGGGCATGGACATGCCTTCCGAGGACATGACGGTGGAGGAAGAGAGCGGCGGGACCAGGCCGATCCAATGGCTTTCGATCCTGGGGGGCAACTTCATGATGGGCTGCTCCACGGGTGACTCGCGCTGCGATTCGAGCGAGTATCCCCAGCACGCGGTCACGGTCACGGCGTTTTCTATCACGGACACCGAGATCACGCAGGCCCAGTACGAGGAGCAGATGGCTGCAAACCCGAGCGGCCATGCGGGCTGCCCGGACTGCCCGGTCGAGAACGTTACCTGGGCCCAGGCGACCGCGTTCTGCGCCGCGGTCGCGGGCAGGCTGCCCTCGGAGGCGGAATGGGAGTTCGCGGCGCGCGGTGGAACGACCGACATGTACTACTGCGGCTCCAGCAGCGCCTGCGTGGGCACGATCGCCTGGTACCTCACGAACTCGGATGGTGCAACCAACGAGGTGGCGGGCAAAACCCCCAACGCATACAGCATGTACGACTCGTCGGGCAATGTGTGGGAGTGGGTTGAAGACTGCTGGCACGATGCGTTTACAGGAGCCCCGGGCACGAGCGCGGCCTGGGAGTCGGCCGGTACCTGCACCGACGGGGGCATCGTGCGGGGCGGGTCCTATGCATCCGACGTCGGCGGTGTTCGCGTTTCCAAGCGGCTGCAGCAGGCCCCCGCGGAGACGTCGGGCGAAATCGGTTTTCGCTGCGTCAAGTAGAGGGACCCGGCCGGCGCCATCTCAATAAGTGTCACGAAGCCGAAATCTGTGCTATACTATGACCTGCGCGTTCAATTCTTCGCAAATTAAATTGCATTCAAGGAGGAGCCAATGTCAGAACGCAAGACACCATCGTTACTCGTATTAATGCTTGCTCTCATGGCGGGGGCGCTGATGGCCTGCAACGGCGGGAACGGCGGCGATGATGACGCGGACACGGATGCCGGCGCAGACCCGTCCGACGACACGTCCGCCGACAGCACGGGCGACCCTTCCGACGACCCATCCGACGAGCCCGGGGAGGACGCTGAGGAAGATCCGGGCGAGGACCCGGCAGGGGACCCGGCAGGGGATCCCGGCGAGGACCCGGCAGGGGATCCCGGCGAAGACCCGGCAGAGGACCCGGGTGAAGACCCGTCTGAGGACCCGGCCGAAGAGGAGGAGATGCCCCCGGAGCTGACGCTCGAGCTGTACTGCGAGGGCCGGATCAGGCCCCTTTGCACCTACATTGAGAGCTGCTGCACCGAGGATGAGGCGGATATCTTCGGAGATCTCGACTGTGAAGACTACACGGCCAACGAGGCTTACACCGACTGCATGGATGATTACGGCACGTCCATCGAAGAGGGCAGGCTGCAGCTCAACCCGGCCGGGCTGGCCGACTGCATGGCTGCAAGGACGGCCCTGCTCGAGACCTGCCTGGACTACACGCTCTTCATGGCCGGCCTCGACGCCCTGGACAACGGCGCCTGCGCCGCGCTGCTCGAGGGACTCGTGGAGACCGACGGCGACTGCAGCATGAGCGAGGAGTGCGCCGACGGCCGGTGCAGAGAGGACGTCTGCGAGCCCTACACGGAGCTCGGCAATGACTGCAGGCGAAACAGCCAGTGCGGGCCGGGCAACACGTGCCTGGGCGAGGTGTGCGCCGCGCTCAGCGCAGAGGACGGGGACTGCGACGGCGGGGATGACGAAGATTGCCTGGCCGGGCTCATGTGCGACCGCGGAACCTGCGTGCCCCTGCTGGAAGCGGGAGAGGAATGCAACCGCGGCGAGTGCGAGGGCGTCTGCGACACCGATCCGCGTCCCCCCGTATGCATCGACGTCTGCGACGGCCTCTGATCCCCTGCCGCAACGATATCCTTCTGTGCGGTAAATAATTACCCTGATTACTCCTCGACTGGCACTTTCCGGTGTGTTAAAACTCCCGGGGATGTCATCCGTTTAATGAAGAAACCTTATGCTGGAGCTTTGCCATTTTTCTACTGCGACCGGCTCAGGCCGGGCGGCACTGTGTTGGACGGCCATTTTTTTCCTCGACGTACCTCAAGTACGCCTGCGTCAAAAATGGCCGTCCGCCTTGTGGCGCCTCGGCCTGATCTCGGTCTCGCTATAAAAAATGGCAAAACTCCGGCTGAAAAAGACAGGAAAAATGCCATGAAAACAGCAGCAAAACATGTTTTGACGGGCGCCCTGATCGCGGCGCTCTCGCTCGCCGTCGGCGTCCTGCCGGGGTGCAGGAAAAAAGACACCTCGAAGCTGAAGGTCGCCCTGGTCAAGGAGGTGAGAAACAAGCTCTCCAAGTCCATGACCACGTTTGAGTCTGAAAGCGATTTCGAGAGCTATCTCAAGACCATGGAGGAGGCGCAGAGGAAGATGGCCAAGGCGCAGCAGCCCCTGGATTACGGGGAAGGAAGCTATCCCATGGAAGAGGCTTCGGCCGATTCCGCCCCGTCGAGCCCGGCGCCGGCCTCTGCCGCAAAGAGCGAGGCCGCTCCCGCGGGCGAGTCGGAGTCGATCACGAACGTGCAGGAGGCGGGAGTGGACGAGGGCGACATCGTGAAGCTCTTCAAGGACTACCTGGTGGTCCTGCGACGCGGCCGTCTCTTCACCGTTGATATCAAGGACAAGAGCGAGCCGGTCCTCAAGCCCGTCTCGCGCGCCAACGCTTTCCCGGAAGGGTTTTCGGGCGGGACCTGGTACGACGAGATGCTCATCTACAGGAAGAACATCATCGTGGTGGGCTACAGCTACAACATGAACGCCACGGAAATCGGCAGGTTCAGCATCAGCGACGAGGGGAAAATCGCGCACGTGTCCACTCACTTCCTCGACTCGAACGACTACTACTCGTCGCGCAACTACGCCAGCCGCCTCATCGGGAGCACCCTGATCTTCTACATGCCCTACTACATGTTCGGCTACGGCTACGGCGGCTACGGCGGCTACGGCGACGGGGGCAGGAAGGTCATGCTGCCCGGCGTGCGCAAGTGGATCAAGGGCAACGAGACGACCGAGGCCGATCCCGTGCTCGACAAGACCGACATCTACAAGCCGGTCCAGGAGACCATGAACCCCACGCTCCACACGGTCGTGATGTGCGACCTGGACAGCCCGAGCTTCGACTGCAAGGGCAAGGCCGTCCTGGGGCCCTACTCGCGCAACTTCTATGTTTCGCCAAACGCCATCTACGTCTGGGTCTCCCCCGAGTACTGGTACGGCAACACCTACGGGTCCGGCGCCCCGTCCGAAGAGGGCAAGCCCGACCAGCCCCCCACCTCCTTCGTGTACATGATCCTCCTGGAGGACGGCTCGGCCAGGGCGCTTCGCGCCTACGGCGCGCCCATCGACCAGTTCTCCTTCAAGGAGGACCCGGGCGGGCATTTGAACGTCGTGGTCCGCGAGAGCGGGCAGGGCGAGGCCATGTGGAACCCGGAGTTCACGTCCGGCAAGCTCGCGCTCCTGCGCACGTCCCTCAAGAACTTCTCCGACGACCCGAAGATCGTTCCCAAGGCCGACTACACGATCCTCCACTCGCCCCAGGGCTACCAGTTCCAGAACCGCTTTGCCGGGGACTTCCTGCTCTACGGCACGGGGAGCGGCTGGTACTACGACACGAGCGCGGAGAACAAGGTCTACA
>JBDRLK010000336.1:0-4422 GCA_043813155.1 Pseudomonadota bacterium
TGGAGCAGGAAACCGTGGACTGGCTTCCCAACTACGACGAATCCCTGTTCGAGCCCAGGGTCATGCCCGCGAAATACCCGAACGTGCTCGTGAACGGCTCGAAGGGAATCGCCGTGGGCATGGCCACCAGCATCCCGCCGCACAACCTGGGCGAGATCATCGACGCCACGGTGGCCCTCATCGGAAACCCCGAGGCCTCGATCAGGGAATTGATGGACTTTGTCCAGGGGCCGGACTTCCCCACCGGCGGCCTCATCCTCGGCACAGGGGGCATTGCCAACGCCTGTACAACGGGCCAGGGCTCCATCGTCATGAGGGCGAGGGCCGAGATAGAGGAAGACGAAAAAAAGGGAAAGAACAGGATCATCGTAACCGAAATCCCCTACCAGACCAACAAGGCCAGGACCCTGGAGCGAATCGCGGAGCTGGTGAGGGAAAAACGCCTTGCGGGCATCTCCGACGTGAGGGACGAGTCGAGCCGCGAGGGGCTGCGCATCGTCATCGAGCTGAAGAGGGACGCATCCCCTCAAATCGTTCTCAACCAGATCTACAAGATGACGTCTCTCCAGGACAATTTCGACGTGAAGAACCTGTCCATTGTCAAGGGGCAGCCGCGCGTGCTCAACCTGAAGGAAACGCTGCGGGAGTTCATCGATTTCCGCATCGAGGTCGTCACGAGGCGCTCGAAATTCGAATTGAGAAAAGCGGAAGACAGGCTTCACATCCTCGAAGGGCTGAGAATCGCAGTCGACAACATCGATGAGGCCATCACCATCATCAGGAGCTCCAAATCCACGAAGGAAGCCGAGACGAGGCTCATGGAAAGATTCTCGCTATCGGAAAGACAGGTAAAGGCAATCCTGGACATGAGGCTCGCGCGGCTGACCGGCCTGGAAAGGCAGAAAATAGAAGACGAGATGAAGAGCCTGGGGACCAGGATCGCCGAGCTCATGACCATCCTGTCCCGGAAAGAAAAGCTGCTCGAGATCATCGTCGAGGAACTGGAGGAGGTCAAGGCAAAGTATGCCACGCCGAGAAGGACGGAGATCGTTGTCGACGCGGAAGAAATACTCGACGAAGACCTCATCCCGGTGGAGGAAATGGTTGTCGCCGTCTCCCACCTCGGGTATATCAAGAGGATGCCCGTAACCGTGTTCAGGGCCCAGGGCAGGGGCGGAAAGGGCGTCACCGGGATGGACACGAGGCAGGAGGACTTCATCAGGGACATCTATGTCTGCTCCAGCCACGCGACCATGCTCTTTTTCAGCGACAGGGGCAAGATCTATTCCAAGAGGGTGTACGAAATTCCCCTTGCTTCCCGCACGGCGCGCGGCAAGGCGATCGTCAATTTCGTCGGAATGGGAAAAGGGGAGAATGTCGCCGCCATCGTGCACCTGTCCGAGATGAAGGAAGGGCACTACATCATCACCGTGACGGAAAAGGGATACGTGAAAAAAAGCGACATCAGCCTGTACTCGAATATCAGGACGAGCGGCATCATAGGCGTTGTCATCGAGGAGGGGGACAGGCTCGTAGAAGCCGCCATAACGGATGGGAATGCCGACGTCCTGCTCTTTACGAAGAAGGGGATGAGCATCCGCTTCTTCGAGGAGGAAGTGAGGCCCATGGGACGCGCTTCCAGGGGCGTGACCGGCATCAGGCTCAAGAGCGAGGACGACGCGGTCGTGGGCATGAGCATCGTCACGTCGTCACTGAGGGGTGAAGCGCACGGGGAACAGGAGGATGCCGGGGAGGAGACCGAGGAAATCGAAGAGGTCGAGGGCGGCGAGGAAAAGGAAGTCGCCGAGGCCGAGGATTTCACCATCCTCACCATCTGCGCCAGGGGCTACGGCAAGCGAACGAATCTCTCGGAGCACAGGAGCCAGGGAAGGGGCGGGAAAGGCATGATCGGCATCAGGGCAACGAGCCGGAACGGGGACGTTGTGGCCATGACCGCGATCCACGAATCGGATGACGTCATGATCGTCACGTCCAAGGGCAAGTTCATCAGGATCCCGGTTGACTCCGTTTCCGTGATCGGAAGAGCCACGCAGGGCGTCAGGCTGATCAAGCTCGAGAAGGGGGAGGAGGTCTCCAGCGCGGACAAGATCACTATCAGCGAAGAGATAGAGCAGAATGGAGAGGGGGAGCCGGAAGAGCCCGAAGAAAAGGAGGAGGCTGGCGAGCCGCCGGCGGCGGGGGAGGAGCAGGAGGAAAAAGAGGAAGCCGACGAAGAAAAATCTCAGGATGACAAGATTTCCGATGACTGGGAAAGCGCCTTTGTTGACAAATCCAAGCCCGAATAAGCATTCACAGGAAACTTTTTTCCATCCCATCACGATAAGCGTTTTATCTTAACATCTACCGGCGGGCCAAGGGCCCGCAGCTACACCCGTTCATTGTAGCTGCACGCCCTCGGCGTGCCTGGTCACAGGAGAAAACCATGGAAATACAGGGAGTATCACCGGTAAAAGCCGCACTGGCCGAAACCGGCCCGGCTCAAAAGACCGGCGAAAGCAGGTTCATCCGCGCTCTGCGCGAGCTCGACAAGGAAGAGCGCTTCATAGAAAGGACGATGCGCAGCGCCATGAAGGGCAGGGATTTCAGCCCCCAGGAATTGCTGGCCATCCAGGCCGGCGTTTACAGTTACACCCAGAAAATCGAGATATTCAGCAAGCTCGTGGACAGGGCCACCTCTTCCATACGCCAGCTCATGAATCCGCAGTAAAGCAAAAGGACGAGCAGACCTTTACAAAGCGCGGCCGGCACATTACATTCACTCCCTGAAGAAACGGAGCGATTGGATGGGCGACTGAAGTCGCCCCTACCCCCGTCGGGCAGGGGAGGCTTTAGAGGCTGTGTCGCAATTGCAGCTGCGCCCCCTCGGGGCGCCACATACAGGCACGCCAAGGGCGTGCAGCTGCACTATATTGTATGACCCCCGTCGGGTAGAGGAGGCTTCAGCCTCCCGGGGGCCTGAGTCTGAATATGAATGTTTCATGGATGATAGGCGTGAGAATGCTCACGTCGAGGCAGAAATCCCATATATCCTTCATAACGTTCATGGCCGTTGCGGGCGTGACCATCGGCGTCTCCGCGCTTCTGATCATCACTGCCATTTCCACCGGTTTCCTGGAAGCGTTCAAGGAAAAAGTGCTCGGCGTCAACGCCCACGTGATAGTCCTGAAAGTCGGAGAAACATTCCACGAGTACAGGGACGTAACGAGGATATCAAAGCGCGAAGAAGGCGTTGTGGAAGCCGCCCCGTTCATCATCACGGAGATGATGCTGGCCAAGGGCAAATCCATATCGGGCATTCTCATCAAGGGGATAGAGCCGAAAGCCACCAGGAACATTCTCGATCTGCCGAGCCATGTTGTTGACGGCGACCTTTCGAGCCTCGATTACGTCGTCCTCCCCGAGTCGAAGGATGAAGGGGAAGACATAGACATCGACGCCATCCTGGACGATGAATTCGGGTCCGATGCCGCCCGGGGCCCCGGGGAGGAAACGAAGAAAAAGGAGGACGCTGATGCGGAGGAAAAGCTTCCAGGCATGATCATAGGCAAGACGCTTTCCGAAAACCTGCAGCTCAAGATCGGCGACAAGGTACGGGTGATCTCACCCCTGACGGGGCTCGACACGTCCTTCTTGAACAACAAATTCGATACATCGGTGTCGGCGAACTTTGAGGTCACCGGAATCTTCTATTCGGGGTTCGACGAGTACGACAGCAGGCTCGTTTACGTCAACCTGCTCCAGGCGCAGCAGTTGTTCAACTACGGCGATTCGGTCACGGGCGTTGAAATGAAGGTCAGCGACATCAACAATGCGAAAGCGATCGCCCGAAGCCTCGACGACAAGCTTTCGGGCGGTCTCTACAGGATCATTGACTGGGAAGAGCTGAACCACCCTCTGTTCACTGCCCTTTTCGTTCAGAAGATAGCCTTGACCGTAGTCCTCATGCTCAGCGTGCTGATGGCCTCTCTCAACATTATCAGCATGCTGATTCTGTTCATCATGGCAAAGAAAAAGGACATTTCAATCCTCAAGTCGATGGGGGCGACGAAATTCCAGATCACATCGATATTCATGATTATCGGCGTAACAACGGGAATGATCGGGCTCGTGTTCGGCTCCGGCCTCGGCTACGGCATCTCCAGGTTCCTGAAGGCCTATGGATGGCCCCTCGACCCGCAGGTATACCTGATCGACCACCTTCCCCTGAACCTGAACCTGATGGACTACCTGATCTGCGCCTGCGCGACGCTGCTGATCTGTACGCTCTTCACGGCCATCCCCTCATTGAAGGCCGCCTCCCTCGACCCCGTGGAAGGCCTCAAATACGAATAGGGGTGCGGCCGGGGATCGGGGCTTTGGGCCAAGGTTTGCAAGAAAGTATTTTAATTTAAAAACCCGCAA
>JBDRLK010000337.1:0-3508 GCA_043813155.1 Pseudomonadota bacterium
CAGTTCTCCGTCAATATCATCAACTACCGCGCTGATGAACGCCTTCTCAATTCCCTCCATCAGGTGATTTTCAATGCAGTAATAGTAAGGTCCGGATCCTCCCGCAAGGTCGATCCCCGTGTCGTAAATACCGAAGCTGTCATCGTATTCCCTGGCCAGGACACCCAGGTACAGCGTACCTGCCCCGTCCAGGTCGGGCTGCGCCCTGTTAACGCTGCTTTTCGCGGGTTCTTCGAGTGTGACCATACCCCAGAGCCCGCACTTGTCAGGGTCGAAATCAAGCTCGCTTCCGTCCGCGGGCTCCACGTCCTCCCCTCCCCCATCCTCACTATCCGTCGGGCCGTCATCCACAGCGTCAGCGTCCGCGTCGGCTCCGCTGCCCTCGAAATCTTCGAGCGCTCCTTTGATGATGGCCGTGCAGGAGATAAAACAAAGGATGGAAACGCAAATGAAAACTGCCCGGGTTTTCATGGTATTGTATTTTTATTCGTAAACAGTGAAAAGTGCAACACTAATCACTTAAAATGAACTAGAAGCCATCTCATAAATACCTTTTACTCCCTAACGAGGGTAGGGGCGGCTTCAGCCGCCCGACGGGAGGCTAAAGCCTCCCCTACCCTCGCAGGGTATGTTCACGGGAGGCTAAAGCCTCCCCTACCCTCGCAGGGTATGTTCACGGGAGGCTGAAGCCTCCCCTACCCTCGCAGGGTATGTTCACGGGAGGCTAAAGCCTCCCCTTCTACCCGGGGTATTTATTAGATGGCTACTAGTGGCTTCGCGGGCTCGACCAGGCTCCGGCGGACCGCCGGGCATTACACGCCTCAGCTGCCTCCGAAGCCGACTTTGACGTCGTCTCCCTCGACAATCACGGGGACCTCGCGCACGCCCCCCGAATGCTCGAGCATCTCCTCCATTTTTTCCGGGTCCTGACGAACATCGTGATACTCGGCTTTGTCACCGTAGGCCGACCTGGCCTGGGTTGTGTACGGTCAGCCCGCCTTTCCGTAAATAATGACTTTTTCAGGCATAGTGAGCACCTCCTGCCGCCATGTTAGCATAGTTCGTGAAAAGGAGACAGACCCTTTTACCTGTAATAATGTTGTTTTTTATGCAACGAAAACTATAATAATCATCATCATGCGAAAAATCGGACAAACAGTCTTGGCCATTTTCATCTTTCTGTGCTGCGTGTCGAGCGGCTATCAAGAGCTGCACGAGTAAAATGATAAAGAAAATGAAATTCCCGCCCGCCGAAAAGGGAAGAAAAGACAAATTCTCGTGGTACGGGCGGAAGTGAAACTTTGTAAGCCAGGAGCCGGAAGCCGGAAGGAGAACATAATGAAAAATCTCGGAATCATTCTTTGTTTGCTGGCGGCATGCGCGTGGGCCTGCGGCGGGTCGCTTGATACGGACGGCGACGCGCATAGTGACGGAGAGGATACCTCGCCCGACGGGGACGACGCGGCCGCGGACACGGCCGGTGACGGCGATGACGCCCACGATCAGATGGATGACCCGGTGGACGATCGTCCGCCCGATGTTGTTCCCGACGTTCCGGATGCAACGGACACGATCGATGCCCCGGACACAACGGACGCGCCCGAAACCGTGGACACGGTGGAGGAGGAAGTGACCGTGGAGCCCACGGTCTGCGTGGCTTACGATACGAGGTGCTCCGGCGATCTGTCTTCACTCGAGGAATGCCGGGAAGACGGGTCGGGATGGGACGCCGCGCCCTGCGAATTCGAGTGCGGCGAGGAACCGGACCCCCATTGCCTCGTGTGGCGAATCAGCAATATAGACGATCACGAGCTTCTCTCGGCCGGAGCCGAGCCCACGGGCGACCCCCTGCCGACCGAGGGAGAGTTCTGGCTCGACTTTGACACGGACACGGGCGAGGTCATCCTCTGGAGACGCGCGGGCTCGGGCACGGGCTGGGAGCATGAGAGGGACGTAAGGCCTGAAGGCGAGGGCCTGGACGCTGAAAGCGGGATTCATTTCACGATCGTGGAGCAGGAAGGCGACGCTCCCGACCTGGGCGTGTTCTCGCTCCAGCGCCTCTTTATCCCGGAAAACTACACGTTCGGCCCCTGGGGCGCGAACCCCCTCGTGCTCCTGTCCGAGGAAAACGCCCTGATCCAGGGCGGCGTGTACGTGGGCTGCCACTGGAACGAAGGAGAGCCCCTTGCAGGCGCGGCAGAGTCCAGTGAAGGCCCGGGCGCGGGCGGTGACGGTTCGAGCGCGCCTGACGGCGAAGGAATCCGCGACGGCGGGGGAGGCGGCGGCGCCTTCGGAGGAGGTGGAGGAAACGGCGGAGGGTACACGGCAGGACTGCGCGGCGCCGGAGGCGGCGGCTACGGCACAATTGAGCTGATCCCCCTGATCGGCGGAAGCGGCGGCGGCATGGGCGGCGGCACCGGCGCCGGCCGCTGGGGTGGCCGCAGCGGCGGAGCGGTGCAGATCGTTTCAGCCGCAACGATCACGGTTGATCCGGGCGGTTATGTCGACGCGGGCGGATGCGGCGGCGTTGCGTCCGGCTCGTACGAGAATGCCGAGGCCGGCGGCGGCGGCGGAAGCGGGGGAGGCATTCTTCTCGAGGCCCTTACGATCGAGATAGTCGGCGGCGTTACGGCCAACGGAGGAGGCGGCGCAGCCGGCGGCACGAGCTACGGCAGCTCCAGTTTGAACGGCGAGCACGGGCAGGTTGCAAGCAGCACTGCCGCGGCAGGGGGCACGGCAACGAGCAGCTATGCCTGCGACGGCGGCGACGGCAACGGCGGCGGAGGCAATGCCGGCAGTAATGCGCCGACCTGCGATGAGAGCGTGGATGACTACAACGGGGGAGGCGGTGGCGGCGGCGGCGGAAGGATCCGCCTGAACGCCATGGAACGGGACATAACCGGGCTTCTTTGTCCCGCCATGACCGCTTCTTCCACGACAGAGGGTGACCTCAACCTCGAGTAGATATCAGAACCGCATAGTATTCATTCTGTTCTTGAATTCATTGAAAAATCGTTGACTTGCCGCTCGATTTTCCCCATGATTGGTGTCATGAAAAAATCGAGACTCATGTTATTTGTACTGGGTTGTATTCTCGCCGGCCTCTTTGTGCCGGCCGAGGCCATGGGGGACAAGGTGCTCGTCGAGTTCACGGCCGCCGACGGCGCGCGGCTGACGGCCACCGGGGACGCGCTCACCGGGCCTGCCGGCTACGACAGGGAGGCGACGCTGAAGCGCATCCAGGCAAGGGCCATCGCCATTGCCGCGGCCAGGGCCGGCCTGGAGGCGACGATCGAGCCGGAGCTCGCCGCTAAAGCCTATGCCGTTTACGACAATTTCCCCCTGGTCGCCATGGACATCACCGATGCGGACCGCGCCCGGCTGCTGCTCCACCCCCAGGTCTTCGCTGTTCACGATGTAAAATTGCGAAAGCCCCTCATGCAGTCGTCGCTCTCCTACATGGGAGCGAAATACTGGCACAGCGACGGCCACATCGGCGAGGGGACGG
>JBDRLK010000338.1:0-2757 GCA_043813155.1 Pseudomonadota bacterium
TTCTGGTTGGCAACCTGGGCAATGTCCATGAGCCTGATCGAGCTTCCGTCGGACCCTATGCCCACGACAGTGTTCTCAATATCTTTCAGGTCCTTGTACTCGCCGATGCTCCTCACGATGAACTCGTGGTGCGGCTCCTCGATGTACCCGCCGGGCAGGTTGATGTTCTGCGCCCGCAGCATCATCACGATGTCGCTGAGCGCCAGCCCCTTGCCTTCCAGGCCTTTCTTGTCCACCTTCACGAGGATTTCCCTCTCCTCGCCTCCCATGAGCTGCACCGACGCAACGCCCTCCTGCCTTTCCAGGCGCGGCTTGACCACCTTCTTTATGAGCTTCTGAAGCTGGTAGGTGTTCATGGACTCGGACGTGACGGCCATGAAATTCACGGGCATCATCTCGCTTGAGAATTTCATCACCGTGGGCTCTTTCACGTCCTCGGGCATGAAATCCTGGACCATGCTCAGGTTGTTTCGCACGTCCTGGGCGGCCACGTCCAGGTTTGTGCCCCACTCGAGCTCGAGCGAGACAACGCTCACGCCCTCCTGGCTGAAGGACTTCATTTTCTTGACGCCCTTGATGATGGACACGGCCTGCTCCACGGGATCGGTAACGAGCGTTTCTATGTCCTGGGGAGCCACGCCGGAGTACTGGGTCATGATGAAGAGCGTGGGAAATTCCATTTCGGGAAGGAGATCGAAGCCGATTCTCGAGAAAGAGATTCCTCCGATAACGAGAACAATGGCGACGATCATTGTGATCGTCACTTTCCGCTTGACTGAGAATTCGGACAGGCTCATCCGGGCTCCGTTGGTTTCACTTTTTGCTTGTAGCTGCGGGCCCTCTTGGGGTCGCCTCAAGAATCAGCGCGCCAGGGGCGCGCGGCGGGTGGGCACGCCGAGGGCGTACAGCTACAGTCTTTTCAGTTTTGCACTATTATTAACCACAAAACAGCCGCAGAACAAGTCCTATTTGTGTATAAGCTCAAAATTAATGGTCCCGTCCGGGCCGATGCTGATGAGCTTTTTGTAGTGGATCGAAAAAAGGTGCCTTTTTTCCCCCTCCACTCCCCTGACCGCCTTCACCTCGCCGGTATACAGAATGTGGTCGCCTGTTTCGACCTTGTCCCTGACCGCGCATTCATAGGCCAGGATGCTCTCGCCGATGGTCGGCGGCTTGACCTGGAGCGACGGTACGGGCGTGAACCCGGCTTCCTTGAACTTGTCGTCCACGTTTTTACCTGATTTTGTCCCGCAGACCCAGGCTCCCTTTGCGTGCTCCTCGCCCACGAGGCAGATCACGAACTCGGGGCAGTGATCGAGGCACTTTTTCGAATATCTTCCCGGTGCGACCGAGATCGCCATCATGGGCGGGCTCCAGGAGCAGATCGTCCACCATCCCAGCCCGATGATGTTTCCCCTGCCCTTCTCGTCGACGGTCGTGCACAGCACGTAGGGATGGGGCGAGGATTTGGTGACGGAATCGTTCCATTTCAGCTCTTTCAATTCATGTTCGATCATGGTGGTCTCCTTGTTTCGATTTTGCATTCGGGCACGCCGAGGGCGTGCGGCTACCGGGCACGCCGAGGGCGTGCGGCTACCGGGCACGCCGAGGGCGTGCGGCTACCGGGCACGCCAAAGGGCGTGCGGCTACAGGCTAATCGCTGCAGGTGGGGGGCTCCAGCGGGGCAAGCTGCGTCACGCCGCTGCAGCGCTCATCGCCCAGCATGATCGCCATGGCCTGCTTGAGGCTCTGCGGCGTCTGGTACCCGATGAGCCGGGCCACCTCTCTCCCGTCCTTGTCAAAGTAAACAAACGTGGGCACGCCCCTCACATTGTGCTCGGCAGCGAGCATCCTGTTGCTCTTTTCCGCCACGTCCACTTTCAGTATTTCCACGCCCTTGGAGCCGCATTCCTTCTCGATGGCATTGACGATCGGGACCATGCCGGCGCACACCGAGCAGTCCGGCGAATAGAACTCCACGAACCTCGGCTTTTCGGCCGCCTGTCCCAGGGGCGGGTCGATCAGGGCCTTTTGAGGCTCATACCCCTCCGCAACCGCCACTTTCCCGGTTGCCGGGGCTCCGACAGCGTCGACCATGAGATAGATCCCCACGATGACGAGCAGGGCGCCGATGGCCCTTTCGATGCGAGGCAGGTATGTTGACACCCGGCTCACAAGTTTCGCGGCGCCGGCCGCAAGGCCGGACAGAACCAGCAGGGGAGCGGCAAAACCAAGGCCGTAGACGAACAGGTAAGCCGCGCCCTGCAGCGGCTGCGTGGTCCGGTTTGCCGTGTACGTGAGAACGGCCCCCAGGATCGGCCCGACGCAGGGCGTCCATCCAAAGGCGAAGATGACGCCCATGAGAAGGGCGCCGAGCGGGGTCATTTTAGCCTGGAGCTTCGAGCCGTCGAGCCTGGCCTCCTTGTCGAGGAAACCGATTTTCAGCCACCCGATGAATTTCAGGCCGAAGAGCACGATGACGAGGCCGCCGAAGAGCGAGAAATAGACCTTGTTCTTTACGATCAACGCACCGAGCGCCGTGGCCGACAGCCCGAGTAAAGTGAAGACCACGATGAATCCCGCTGAAAACAGGGCCGCGTTGGCCACCAGCTTCATCCTGCTCTTCCCTGTGAGGCCGCCTGCCTCGCCGATGGGTGCGCCGAGGAGCACGGAAAGGTAGATCGGCAGCAGGGGCAGCACGCAGGGTGTAAAAACGGTCAGTACGCCTGCCCCGAACACACCCAGAACGCCAAGTTC
>JBDRLK010000339.1:0-3368 GCA_043813155.1 Pseudomonadota bacterium
CGAGGCAGATCGCGAGCGCGCCCGGAGCGACCGACCAAAGCGTACTCGATGTACGCTGCGGGAGGGAGCGAGGACGTAAGCCGCGAGGTGCCCGGCCGATGCGGCCGCAGTGTATAGGTTATTTCTTTACGGCGACTAAGCGCTGGTTTTTAGATCCCTCGGCAATGTCTGGAACGTCACCTCGGGACGACAATTGAGCAAGAGTACCATGTTTTTTCAGGAGTCTTTAAATGAAAAACAAGAATGCAAATATTCTCAGGCTGTTTCCCGTGCTGATGCTTTTGGCGGCCGGATGCGCGGAAACGTCCGGAGACTGTCCCGTTGAGTGCCAGGGCAGCCTGAAGTGCTGTGACGGCATCTGCGTGGATGTAAACAACAATGACGCAAACTGCGGGTACTGCGGCAACCCCTGCGGCGAGGGAAAGAAGTGCCAGTCCGGCTCGTGCGTGCAGACATGCGGCGATGCCGGGGCGGTGTGCCTGTCCAACCAGGAATGCTGCGACGATGAATGCGTGGACACCGGCTACAACGCCGCCTATTGCGGAGACTGCGACACGCAGTGCGGGGACGGCGAGGTGTGCAGCGGCGGGGTATGCGAAACGCTCGAATGTGATCCCGAATGCGAAAGCGGCGAGACCTGCTGCAAGGCGGGGACGGCAAATTCCTGCGCGGACCTCGACGCTGACCGCAACAACTGCGGCTCCTGCGGCAATGCCTGCGGGCTCAACGAGGTCTGCCGCGCCGGCGAGTGCTCCGCCGATGAGTGCGAGCCCCCGTGCACGGGGGGGATGCGCTGCTGCGGCGGAACGTGCGTCGACTCCCAGGGCGACCCTGAGAACTGCGGATTCTGCGGGAAGGTGTGCGATGATATCAAGTCGGACGGCTGCACGGCCGGGCAATGCTCCTGCAGGGGAGCGCTGGAATGCCGCTCGGACCAGCAGTGCTGCGAGGGCATCGGGTGCAGGAACGTGAAGACGGACCCGAGCAATTGCGGCGGATGCGGCCTCCAGTGCTCTATCGGCGAGAGCTGCGCCGAGGGCGAGTGCTCCTGCGGCACCGGGCCCAGCTGCGAGGAGAACGAATCGTGCTGCGCGGGAGTCTGTCTCAACACGGACGACGATTCTCTCAACTGCGGAGGCTGCGGGCTGACCTGCGGCGATTCCGGCCCCAACTGCGTTGGAGGGCAGTGCATGTGCGGGAGCAGTCCCGCCTGCGAGTGGACCGGCGGTTTTATCATTTGCATGGGCACTGATTATTCAACGTTCCAGAAATGCTGCGAAGGCGTCTGCACGCCCATGAGCGATGATAACTGCGGCTCCTGCGGCAACGCGTGCGCCGCGGAGACGGTCTGCCAGGGGATTTTCATGTTCGCCTGCCTTTTCACGTGCGGCTAGCGCCCGGCGACGCCGGGCGCGGCTGTCAGCTTTCAGCGATCAGCCTTCAGCTTCCGCCACCTCCCCCGCATGGATGTGGTGGGGGGCCTACACGCTCCACTCTATAATTCGAACTGCCACTCGATTTCCTTGACGTCTTCGAGGCTGTCCGCGATGGCGGGCTTCACGATACGGTTGTGGGTCCATTCGACGGCCGGGCACCCGGAGCATCTTCCCGTGTAAACCACGACCAGCGTTCCGTCATCCCTGATCTCCCCGATCCTGATGTCTCCTCCGTCCTGCCTGATGACGGGGCGGATTTTCTCTTCAAGGATTTTTTCTATTTTTTCCTTCAAGTCCACGATGAAGATGGATTCCCCGGTAAAAAAAGCATAACCGTAGAAATTTATAATCAACCCGCAACGAATACACAAGACGTAATAAAAAGTCCCCTGGCCGCCAGGAGGAGAAAGGCCTTGTCGCGAGGTGCGCGAGCCGCAGTGGAAGGAAATTCCCGGGCAGGCGACGACGGCTAGAGGGCGAATTGTTTGTCCAGGGAGGCGATTTCGCCGATGCTGATGAGGAGGGATTTCTGGTTCTGGTCCATCTGGTTTGCCAGGTCGATCATGATCTGCAGCCGCTTCTGGTATTCGATGAAATGGTCGATCTGCGCCTTTGCCAGGACGCCTTCCTTGGACCCGGGCCCGAGGGGAACCATCCACGTCTCCGGCGCGGCCGCCAGGTCGCCGCTGGAGTAAAGCTGTTTCTCGACCGCGGGGTAGCCGACGCCGCCCTGCATCTGGAATCCCGTTACCATGCCGCCTTCGCCCATGATGGGGGCGGCAATGACGGCAAGGTTCCCGTACACGGTCACCTGTTCGGTGCCCGGGTCGCGCTGGGAGTTGAAGACAACGCCGTAGTCGGTGCTGATGAGCCCTTCGATCTTGCTCTTGGCCAAGTCGAGGGCGGGCTGGTCGTTCTTGGTCCTCGTTGCGTGCTCCTTCATGAGCGAGAGAAGATCGTTCCACTGCGAGGCGTAGGTGAACAGCGTCTGCACGATGTCGGGCTTGTAGATATTGTAGCTGCGGTTCGCAAGGTCGGCCAGGCGCAGCACGCAGATCTCCTTTCCTTCCTCGACCTGCTTGCAGGCCTGGCTCTTGAAGAGCTCCTTCATTTCATTCATGAGGGCATAGTCGGGCTCCCTGTTCTTCCCGGCCTTCTGCTGGGCGCCGACCATTTTCGTCTTGACCTCGGAGAGCGTTTTGGATGAGTGCTGGACGATGTCGTACAGGTCTATTCCGTCGTCAACGGACCGGTTGTAGATCAGCCTGCTGCTGAAGCCCCTGCCCCAGAACATGCCCGCCAGGAGGCAGGCGATTCCCACGGCGACGGCCACGGCGATGGTCAGGTTCCTTGACCTGGCGGCTATCTTTTTCTGGTCATCGACGGACACGGCCATATCCTCGGCCTTGGGGCCTTCCAGCAGGGATTGGCGGATATATTCCGTGCCTGCGTCCTTTGAAAACGGATCGCGGCGCGAGTCAACGGGGGGTTTCTGCTGCTGCTGGAGGAAGGGCGGCGGTGACAGGCCCGGAGGCTGGACGCCCGGCACGTGCCCTCCACCGGGAATCCCCGGTACCGGTATGTGCCCCGCGGACCCCGGCGGCCTGCTGGTCTTGTCCGGTTTCTTCAGAAGGCCGAGCCTTGCCTTCAGCTCCTCCACATTTGAAGGGGGCTTTTTTTTCTCGTCTGCCAAGGCTATTTCTCCTCGCTATCAGGTTGACAAATATTAAGCACCGCTGGCTGCTTGTAAATGAGAGTTTATACCAAAAACAGAATCATTTTACAATCACAAATCTAATAAATAAGGGGGTCAGACCTTGAATGTTGAGATTTTCCTTTGCTGTTGAAAAAACCTGAAATGAAAGTTGAAAATTCAACACTCAAGGTCTGACCCCTTCGATTTCTTTAAGGAGTCACTCAAAGATTATTTCA
>JBDRLK010000340.1:0-6504 GCA_043813155.1 Pseudomonadota bacterium
CCTCCCATTCGCCCAACGAAAAGTTATTATCGCACTCTTTTCATAAGTTTATGGATTTGAAATGACAAGCGATAATTTGCCTCAGGCCGATCTCATCATCAGGAACATAGGCCAGCTCCTACCCATGGACGGCGGGACGGGTGACGCATCGGCGCAGGGTATGCGCACCCTTGAAAACAGCGCGCTGGCGGTCCGTGACGGAAAAGTCGCCTGGATTGGAAGGATGTCGAACCTGGACGGGGGCGTGGCGGTTTCGGACCGCACGGCAACGATCGACGCGGGAGGCTGCGTCGTCACTCCAGGGTTTATTGAATGCCATACGCACCTTGTCTTTGCCTCGAGCCGTGAAAAGGAATTCCAGATGCGCATGGAAGGAAAGTCCTACCTGGAAATCCTGGAAGCCGGCGGCGGCATCCTGTCCACGGTGCGGGCCACGCGAAAGGCGTCGGAAGAAGAGCTCGCGCGCGACGCAATGAAAAGGCTCAGCACTCTCATGCGCTTCGGCGTTACGACCTGCGAGATCAAGAGCGGCTACGGCCTGGACACGAACACCGAGCTCAAGATGCTTCGCGTCATGGCCAAGCTGGGGGCAAGCCAGCCGGTCCGGATCGTCCCGACGTTTCTCGGCGCCCACGCCGTGCCGCCGGAGCACAGGGACAAACGGGAAAAGTACATCGATCTTGTGATAAGGGAGATGATCCCGGCCGTTGCCGAGCAGAACCTGGCCCGGTTCTGCGACGTGTACCTGGAGAAAAGCGCCTATTCATACGGGGAGACCGAAAGGATTCTTCTCGCGGCAAAAGAGAAGGGACTTGTTCCCAGGCTGCATGCGGGCCAGTTCAACGACCTGGACGGCGCAAGGCTTGGGGCGCGGCTCGGCGCGGCGAGCATCGATCACCTGGAAAAGGTGTCGGACGAGGGCCTGGCCGCCATGGCTGAAAAAGGCGTCACGGCCGTCATCCTTCCGGGCGCGGCGTTTTTCGTGCGGGAAAAACCGTCCGACGCGGCGAGGATGCGCAGGGCCGGCGTCAGGGTGGCCGTGTCCACGGATTGCAATCCCGGAAGCAGCATGACCGAAAACCTGCCGCTCATGCTGACCATGGCCGTGGTGAGCTGCGGGCTCGGCCTCAAGGACGCGATCGAGGGTGCGACCACGTCCGCGGCCGCGGCTCTCGCCCTCCCCCGCCCCGCCGGCACGCTGGCCGTGGGAGCGCCCGCCGACATCGTTATTCACGATGTTTCCGACTGGCGCGGGATCGTTTATCACTTCGGCACGAGCCACGCGCGGACGGTCATCATCGGAGGCCATGTCGTGTTCAATGCGGACAGCGGGGACAGCGGGCCATGAGCATGAGCGAAACCGGGGGCGAGCGATTCAGGAGAATCGAAGCAAGGGCAAGGCAGCTCATGAAGGAGGCCCTGCCAAGCCACGGCTGGGACCACGTGGAGAGGGTCCGCAGGCTCGCGGCCAGGATCGGGGCGGCCGAGGGAGCCGATGAAACGATCGTGGAGCTCGCCGCGATCCTCCACGACACGGGCAGGCTGGAGGAGGACCGCAGCAAGGGCGATATCTGCCACGCCGAGGTCTCGGAAAAAATCGCGAGAGAAATCCTGGCCCGGGAGGGATTCGACAGCGCGCTTGTCGACAATGTCTGCCACTGCATCCTCACGCACCGCTTCAGGAAGCAACGAACGCCCGGGACCGTGGAGGCCAAAGTCCTCTTCGACGCGGACAAGCTCGATTCCATCGGCGCCACGGGCATTGCCAGGGCCTTTCTTTTCGCCGGCGAGGTCGGGGCCATTCTTCATAATCCGGAAGTGGACCCGCAGCAGACGCCGGCCTACGGGCCCGGGGACAGCGCATGGAGGGAGTTCTGCGTCAAGCTGAAATTCGTGAAGGACAGGCTGCGGACCGACGAAGGCAGGAAGATCGCGGCCGAACGCCATGCCTACATGGAGCGGTTCTTCGATATCCTGAACAGGGAATCCAAAGCCCAGCGCTGAGCGCATCGTTCGAGACCGCCACGGCGCCGATTGGGACGCTGCCTCGCGATGACACTCCCAATGGATTATTCCTCGAAGCAGCTCACGCTGTCCGACGGGTAGAGCATATTATACATTTTTGATGCTGCTTCGGCAACCGGGTCCGAACAGCAATCGCTCGCAGAAAGCCGAGCGCCCCGAGCTGAGGATTTCCAGGATGATGCCCTCCGTTGTCTTGCCCACGCCCTCGAGCTTCTGCAGGTCGCCCTTCATCATGGAAAGGGGCTCCTTGAGCTTTGAGATGGAGTGAGCGGCGTAGCCGTAGGGAGAGCTCCGGCCTTCCAGCTTCATGAGGTAGTCGATGTGGTCGAGCGTAACGACCACCAGGTCGTTCTGGTCCAGGATATTGCGGTACAGGACGGGGGGCACGCGGACGGGAACCCCGTACCTTCTTGCTATCTCTCCGAAGGTCCTGTTGATGACCCCGTAATACTCGCTCGTCGCCTCGCCCCACTTCCTTCCCGTGTAGATGGTCTCGCAGCGCGCCAGGAGTTCCGGGTGATGCTTCTTCAGCGCCTTGTAATAATATTGCTTCTGCCTTCCATCCTTGAGCGTCATTCCTCCGAAAATGATGAAATCCACGCCCACGTCGCAGGCCTTTTTCACGGCCTCCTCCATGAGCCGGGCCGTATCGGTTATGAAGGGAAGGACGGGAAGCAGGAACATGCCCGTGGCAATGCCTTCTTTCCTGAAATAGTCCAGGGTCTCCAGCCTTTCCGACGGCGGGGGCACGCCGGGCTCATAGTCGGCGCTGATGCCGTCATCCACCGACGAGAAGCTGAAGCTGACAATGGCCCTCCTCTTCCCGTTGATCTTTTTGAGCAGGTCGATGTCCTTGGTCACGAGCGTCGACTTGGTCAGCACGTGGACGGGGAAGTTTTTCTCGTAGATCACCTGAAGGGCCTTTCGGCTCAACTGATAGTTCTCTTCAACGGGCTGGTAGCTGTCGCCCACACCGCCCCCGATCATGACATAGGCAAGCTTGAAGGGGGTCCGTTTTTTTTTCGGGTCGAGCTCGCTGCGCAGCACGTCGATGGCGTTGGTCTTGACGCTTACCTCTTCCCCGAAATCGCCCCCCACGTAATACTGCTCGGACCGTCCGTCGCAGTAGACGCAATTGTGAGTGCATCCCCTGTACAGGTTCATGCCGTAGCGGGAGATAAACCAGGAATCGACCCTCTTGTGCGCTCGCAGAACCGATTTTGCTTCAATTTCCTTTACAGTCACTTCTTCTGTGAACCCTTTTCTTGTATTTATATTCATCCACGCCCGGCAAGTCCATGACTTTGAGCGGCTCTTTTTTTACGCTATCCATAAGCGCCAGAATAGTTGCTCGCTCATGGAAATTCAAGTATGATGATCGATGGTTATGGCCGGCAACCTCAAAAAAGACCTCGAGAGAATCGTGGGGGCGGACTGTGTTTCCACCGGGGAAAGGGACAAGATCGCCTACAGCAGGGACATGTGGCCGCGGAACCTGATCCTGCTGCAGTGCGGCATCCATCGTCCCTACGCGGCCGATGTCATCGTCTGGCCCTCTTCCGCGGCCCAGATCGCCTCGCTCGTGCGTTACTGCACGAACACCGGCGTGAAAATCATCCCCTACGGCGGCGGAAGCGGCGTGTGCGGAGGCGCCATTCCAAAGGAAGGCGGAATCATCTGCGACCTGAAGCGCCTGAGCGCGATGCGGGACATCGACACGGCCACGCAGACCGTCGACGTCCAGGCCGGCATTATCGGCCAGGTTCTCGAAAACGAGCTCAACAGGCAGGGTTACTCGGCCGGTCATTTCCCCGAATCCATTACCTGCAGCACCGTCGGCGGGTGGATTGCCGCGAGAGGCGAGGGCCAGATGTCCAGCCTCTACGGAAAAATCGATGACATGGTTTCGAAAATACGGCTCGTGACCATGGACGGTGAAATCATCGAAACGGGGGAATTCCCATGGAAACCGCGGGGCCCGTCGTGGGTTCAGATGGTCATTGGAAGCGAGGGGATTCTCGGGATTGTCGTCGACGCCAGGCTGAAAGTCCATCCCCTGCCCGAAAGCAGGTCCTTGAGGTCCGTCAGGTTCCCCTCGCTTCGCAGCGGCCTCCGATGCATGCGCGAGGTCATGCAGATGGGAATCAGGCCGGCCCTGCTCAAGCTCTATGATCCAATGGACACGCTTCTGCAGCGTTTTTCATCCGCAAAGCAGGCGCTGCTGCTTCCGGATTTCGTGGGAAAAGCCCAGGAAACGCTGAGGGAGATGGGCATGGGAGAGCTGTTCCGCCACCCCTGGCTCGTCAATCAGCTGATGAAACGATTCGGAAAGGAAATCTCGTCCGGCGTGCAGATGATTGCGTGCTTCGAGGGACCTGGAAACATCGTTGAAAGCGAGTTTCATCTCTTTCTCTCGACTGCGAAAAAATTCAAGGGGTCCGACCAGGGAGAAAAGATCGCCGAGAAATGGATGCAGCAGCGCTACACGAAATCCTACAAGCAGAGCCTGGTGTTTTCCTCCAGGTGCTTTTCGGATACCATCGAAGTCTCCGCGCCCTGGGACGCGGTTCACGGCATCTACGACAGGGTAACGGGCGATCTGCGCAAGCGCGTCGTGACCATGACGAACTTCTCCCATGCCGCACCGCACGGCTGCTCGATCTACTTCTCCTTTGCCGGAAGCGCGGGAAGCGACGAGGAAATGCTTGAAAAATATGACACGACCTGGCAGACCGCCATCAGGGCGGTTATTGAAGCCGGCGGAACGCTCACGCGCCACCACGGCATAGGCATGCTCAAGAGCAGCGCGCTGCGGGACGAGATGGGCAACGCGTTCCAGGTCCTGGAAAGCCTGAAAACGACGTTTGACCCGGGCCACCTCTTGAACCCGGGCAAGCTGATCTGACTTTTCGCCTCACCTTCGGCCTCATCTCCTGACTATTGCCTGAATCCTCAGACATGGTATAAATGGAATTATGAATAAAAGGTTCATGGTTTTAATTGCCTTTATCGTCTGTCTGCCCTGCGTGCAGGCGTGCTCGGACGAATGCACCTGCCCCGACGCCGGGTGTCCTTCCGACGACGCGGCAGTGGAAGCGGAGGCCGGGGAAGACGCGCAGGAGGACATAGCGGCGGAAGCCTTCGCGCCCGACCTGTCGGGCTGCGAGGAGACCGAGCCCGCGGCCGCATCGCCGGACATCTATGCCGCCATCCTCGAGAGACTGGTCACATCCGTTCCGGTCAACGAGGGCGACTGGGGAGAGGATTTTGGTGACGCCACTGCTTACTCGCCGCCCGCCCTGCTGCAGGCCGGCCGGTCCCTTTGTGACGCAAGCTACATGCGGCTCGCCGACGAAACGCTCCAGCACACGCACTTTCTCATCGACCACTTTCTCGAGATCATGGAAGGCGACAGCCCGGACGAGCTGATCATAGGGATCCTGGGCCCGATCGAGTCCTATTCCATCACCCCCTTCGAGGGATGGGCCGATGACGCGGACGAAGGCCTCTTCTGGCTGGACGAAACACTCGATCTCTTCGGCGATTACCTCTACGCGCCTTCCCTCGACACGTCGCCCTACGGGCCCACGGCCGTCACGGCCATCGTGGCCGCGGAAAACTTCAGGTACGTCCTTCTCGTGGATCCCGAGGACTCGGAAAAAACCACCCGGGGCCTCGAAATGGCCGCCGCCATCGATACCTATGCCTGGGATCCGGACAATGAGTTTTACAAGGTCTCGCCGGACGAAGAGTTCCTGGACCTGTATCCCAATGTGGCCATGATGATCGTCTGGACTCTTGCCCACGCCCTGACCGGCGAGGCCGAGCACCTGGCCAGGGCCGAGCACCAGTTTGACGCCATCGCGCCGCTGAAGCTCGAGGACATCGGCGGCTATCATTCCCTCTACTCGTCGTCCGTGCCCGACTACGTGTCCTTTTCGTCGCAGAACTACCTGATCTTCGCGCTCTACCTTCTGTACCTGGAAACGGAAGACGAAAAATACCGCGACGAGGCGCTCAGCGTCCTCAAGTTTATCGAGGACTACCTGTATTCGGGCGGCATGGTCTGGCACCACTGGGAAAACGAAATGCGGGCCAACTGGTACTGCAGCGGGTGCAACTTCCAGTTTCTCTACGTGCTCAACCGCTTATCCGAAATCATCTGAATTCCATATACACAATCTGGTGTAGCTGCACGCCCTCGGCGTGCCCAGCAGATGCGCGCCTCTGGCGCGCTCGTGCGTCGAATGTAGCTGCACGCCCTTTGGCGTGCTTTGAACTCGAGGCGCCCCGAGGGGGCGCAGCTACAAGCGCCCCGAGGGGGCGCAGCTACAAGCGCCCCGAGGGGGCGCAGCTACAGGCGCCCCGAGGGGGCGCAGCTACAGGCGCCCCGAGGGGGCGCAGCTACAGGCGCCCCGAGGGGGCGCAGCTACAAGCGCCCCGAGGGGGCGCAGCACCAGGCGGCCCACAAAGGGCCGC
>JBDRLK010000341.1:0-16633 GCA_043813155.1 Pseudomonadota bacterium
CGGCGTAGAACGACTACGCCTCCGTCGTGACGGGGACCCCGCGCCTTGCCAGCCGGGCGCCTCGGCGCCCAGAAAATGTCATTGCATGTAATGAGAACATTAGCCCACATTCTGTGAATCTATTGTTGAGTGCGCCCTTAGAGATTCTCGATACAGCGCGAAGCCACCCTTTCCTCAAGGAACGCGTCGCCCTCAAGGGCGGGACCGCCCTCAATCTCTTCGTGCTCGACGTGCCGCGCCTGTCCGTAGACATCGATCTGAACTACATCGGCGCCGCGGATCGCGATGCCATGCTCACCGAGCGGCCGAAGGTAGAACAGGCCGTGCAGGCCGTCTGCGGGCGGCTCGGCATCCAGGTCAAGCGCGCGCCATCGGACCACGCCGGAGGAAAATGGCGCCTGTCCTACACCGGTGCGTCGGGGCGTTCGGGCTCACTCGAGCTCGACCTGAACTTCATGCAGCGGACGCCTCTGTGGCCGCCCGCAGCAACGGACTCACGCTCTATCGGACCCTATGCCGCAACACAGGTGCCGGTGCTTGACATCCATGAGATCGCCGCTGGGAAGCTCCGTGCACTGTTCAGCAGGAATGCGAGCCGGGACCTGTACGACACGCGGGAGCTGCTGAAAAGGAGTGGATTCGACAATTCCCGGCTGCGCCTCGGATTCGTTGTTTACGGCGGCGCCAGCCGGAGAGACTGGCGCACGGTGTCACCAGTTGACGTAAAGGGCGATCCGGGTGACGTGCAGAACAACCTGATACCCGTGCTGCGATCTGCTCTGGCACCGCCGCCAGAAGAGCTGACTGTTTGGACGGAGACACTCGTCAAGGAGTGCCGGGACCTGGTCTCTGCATTGCTCCCGCTCGAGCCACAAGAGATGGAGTTTCTCAGACTGCTCAACGATGAGGGTAGGGTCGCCCCCGATCTTCTCACAGACGATGGAGGTCTGCAATCCATCATCCTGAAGCAGCCTGCCCTGATGTGGAAGGCGCTCAACGTGAGAAAGCACTTCGGGCTTGTTGAATAGTAGGGAGGGAGCGGGAAAGAATCAATGCGATAATGGTCAAAAGCCCTCCAGCTTGATACTCGGAGAACCGGCTAGTGGAACGGCTACCAGCCGGGGTGTGCGATGGCATCGAGGCAGGATGTCTCCACCTCGTCCATGTCCCCGTCGAATGTGAAGAACTGGCTAAGGATGCTGGCGGCGCAGGGAATGGATACGGTGGAATGGGTGGCATGGGGGATGACGACATGTGTGGAATTCGGAAGGGTCTCGGCCGCGCGGTCGCCCCATTCTGCGAGCGTGTTCAGGTCGAAAAGCATAAGAAAAGCTAACGCGGCAGCAAGAGGTAGACGCCGCCTTCCGCTTCATCGACCTTGCCCGCGAAAGGCAGAAAATCCTTGTATTGAGAGGGGGAAATCCTTCCGACCGGGACCTTGATCTCCCTGTCGATGGCAAGCTTCCCGCCGTCCGTGCTTATCACGGTTTTCTGCTCGAAGCTGATGGCGCTGCCTACCTTTTCGCTGGTGAGCAGCTTCGGGGGGGCCATGACCTGCCATTGGCCCTTTCCATTGATGTCAACGTGCGTGGTCACGTTGACGTTTTCGTCTATGAGCAGGGGGAAGCTTCGCGACGGCATCGTTGTCCACTGGCTGGCGATCTTGCTTTTCAGGAGCGGGCCGATGACCACGCTTCCGGGAAAGGGGCCGCTTGTCTTCGGCACCGTAAACCCCAGCTCGATGTTCAGCTCGTCCGACCTGTCCTCGATGTCGGGCAGCGAAAGCGACACGAGCGTGGCGCCCGTAAAGTTCTGGGCCAGGTAGGAGCTCTCGAGCTGCTGCTTGATCTCGCCCTTGGGAATGTTCCTGATGACGTCCCTGGTGCTGGCCGCCTTGGCGCCTTTAAAGCGCAGGTGCAGGGTCCACGTGCTGTGGCCCGCGGCATCGACTTCGATCAGCAGTTTCTGCTTCATCCAGTCCCTGTCCGGCTCGAGCTCCGGGATCCTGCTTTTCCCCGCCTCAGGGAAGAGACGTATTGTTCCCTGGCCGCGGAGCTGGTAGGGCAGGAATCCGACATAGGCCTTTTTCAAATACGGCAAAAGCCAGTCGCCGGCCGCGTGGACCACGAAATGCGAATACCTGTTGAAATCCGGGGTGTCGGTGGGAGTCTTGTCCGCGTAAATCGTCTCAGCCAGGTGAAGCTCGGCCGGGACGCCGGCTTCGAGCAGCATGGCAAAGAGAAGCTTCGTCCTGTCGCCCCTGCGGTTATGAAAGATAAAACTCACCGGTGTCGTGATGCCTTCCTCGGGATCGATTTCATCGCAAACCCACCTGTAGAGGGCTTCAATCCTTTCCCTCTGCTTCTCCTTCGGGATTCCGTCCGTGATCTCCTCGATCATCGCCTTCATCTCCGGCGTCACGATCAGTGAATCCACCAGGATGTCCCTTACCCATTCGAAGTAATCCTCCCAGCCGGCCGAGGCATTGAGCTGGATCGACGGTAGAAACTCATTCATGTTCGGAGAATCGGGCTCATACCTTATGTGAGGCATCTCCAGTGCTTCCCACCTGTATATCTTCAATCCCTCTTCCTCTATGATTTCATGCTCGGGAAGCTCGCCCCTCGGGTTCAGGCTGACCTTCATGTCCGCGGGCGTGATGAGGACCATCTCGCTGCGGTGCAGCACCAGGTCCGGGACCTGGAAATACCAGCGGTCCAGGTACGTGCCGCCCGGAAAAATGGCGGAGGGAGGAAGATACTGGACCCACTCGGTCTCGGTATAATCGCCGGGCTCCAGGGTGGGGTAGGACACCGTGGGTTTCCCCATGATTTTCTCGGGCTGCAGTTTTTTTCCGTCGGGTTTCACGGTATGGAGCTTCAACACGACGGCGCCTTCGGGAACCCTGAATTCGCCGTTTTCCTCGACGCCTTCCCTGGTAAGCAGCTTTTTCACGCTGTGATAGCGCGTGGCCGATGAGCCGTCTTCGAAAATGCGGTGCGTGACATGGTCCAGGACCTCGATAGCCGGCGTGTCCTTGTATTCGGTCCCCTTGGAGGCGTTGAACGCCGCGACCGATTCTTCGAAGCTCCTGCGGTAGGGGAACAGGTATTGCCAGCCCTTGAGCGCGGCTATCTTCTGGTGGAGAAAGGCGGGAGGATTGACAGTTCTCATGGTGGCTCCGAAAAGGGCCATGGCCGCCTCGTCTTCCTTGCCCTCCGATGCCATGATGTCCGCCAGTTTGTGCCCCTCCTGGAACGATCGGGGGTTCATCTCATACGATTCCTGCAGCGTCTTTTTATACGCCGCAAGGTCGCCGCTCTTGAACCGGCTCCAGCCCGCGTCGAGAAGGAGCCACTTGTCATCTCTGTAGCCTTCCAGGAGCCGCATCTGCTCTTTCAGGGCCTCCTGCCATTTCTCCCTGTCCGCCAGGATGTTCACGTAAGTCCTGTCGATGCTGTCACACTCCATGGCGAGCTTCGCGTGCTCTTCCATCTTCGTTATGTCGTTGAATTTCGACGCCAGAAGGAAATCGATGGTGTGCAGGAAGCAGGTTCCCTGCAGCATGTCCGAGGCCTGCTTCAGGGCCTGCACGCAGTCGCCTTCCCAGCCGAGCTCGACGTAGAGATCCGCCAGCTCGACGATGAATCCCGGGTAGGAAGGGCAGTTTTCCATGCCTTCATTAATAATATCCGCGGCCTCGGGCAGCCTTCCGGCCTGTTTTTCCAGCTGCGCCAGGTAGATATAGGGCAGCCAGGACTGCGGGTGATGCTTGTTCATCAGTGTGGACTGGGCCTTTGATTTGTTGATCCTGATGGAAAAAGGAACGCTCGAATCCAGCCCTTCGGTTATCAGCGAACGGCTCACAACGGAAAAGGAACGGTGATATTTGTCCTTGAGGGGGGCCAGCTCTTCCCTGGCCAGCGTGGGAATTCCTCGAATGATGTAAAGATCGGCCATGAGAAGCCCGCGCATGTCGCTGTCCGGAAGGCTCTCTTTCAGCTCGGCCGAATGCGTCGGAGGAGGCGCCAGGGGAAGGTATTTTGCTTCCGGAAAAAGCGGCCGGACGCCGGCATTCCCGCCGGCTTCCGGGCCCGATGCCGCAGAAGGCTTCCACAGGAGTGAAAACGAGGGATAGGAGCTTGATGATGAGATTTTTACGACCACGTGATGGTTCCCGGGTTCGAGCGACACGCGTGCAAGCATGGAGTTCGGCAGCAGGGCCTTGCGGCGATCCGCCCTTATGACCTCGATCCCGTCGATCATCAGGCTGGTCGCGCTGAACGAGGAAAGCCTGAAAACGAGGTCGGTTTCCGCGGACACTTGAAGAAGCGTCATTGCGTAAAATGTTCCGCCCCTGAACTCCCCCTCGAAGCCCAGGGAGGTCCAGCAGGCTTCGGTGGCCGCTTCCGCCACCCCGGCGGACGGCGTCCCGTTCCTGAGCTCGTAGGTTTCCCTCCATGGGATTTCCACCTCCGGCGCAAAGGTCTTGTCAAAGCCCATGAGGTCCGTGTTTCCGAAGGGCCCGATTTTATGCCACTT
The DNA here is from genome assembly GCA_043813155.1 of Pseudomonadota bacterium. Classification (GTDB taxonomy): domain Bacteria; phylum Myxococcota_A; class Polyangia; order DRWM01; family DRWM01; genus JBDRLK01. The sequence goes on from JBDRLK010000341.1 coordinate 4,543, forward strand.
CTGGAGGCACCCGCCGGTCTCCCCCAAAGCCAGCGATTCGTCAAACCTGCCCTTGCGCCTCAGCTGCTTGACCTTGGCGACCAGCGTGGTGAAATAGGCGCCGTCACTGTCCCGGTAGAAGTTATCAAGGGCCGCATCGATGGTCTCCTCCAGCTTCTGCTCGTACTCCGGGACATATTTCGCCATCGCCTCCATGGTGGCAAGCGAAACCTGTCCGACGATATCGCCCAGGCTGCTCTTTTCTTCCGAGGCCAGGCGCGTGGCCTCGGCAAAGGCATCGGCGGCCGCAGTGAAATCACCGATGACATACTTGACGTCGCCGTACGCGTACCATAAAAGAAGGTTTTTCGGGTGGTTCTTCAGGGCCTGGTTCAGCGCGGCCGTGGTCTCTTCGAAGTCTTCCCCTTCCAGGTATTGCTGCAGGGCGCTCGTGACCTCGTGGGGATAGGTGACGGCCGGGCGGACCGGGCAGCCGGCGAGCAGGAGGAGAAATACGTGGATGATCATGCGCCGCTTCATGGTTTCATCTTTCCGATATGGATTCTCTGCGCCGTGGCTTCGTCCACGTTGCGGCAGAATTCCCTGAACCTGTCATACTTGTCCGGCTCGATCCTGAACGTGTCGATGACGAGCAGGGCCTCGATCTCCAGCTTTTTCGGGTCGATCTTATTGACCTTGAGTGAAAAGCTGTACCCATCCTCCTTCCTGCTTCCGAAGGTGAGCGCGGAGGGGAGGGACGTGAACATGAACCCCTCGGGGGCCGTGAATACATAGTGGTCGGTAAACGCCCGCCTGTGACCCAGGATCACGGGGTACTTGCGCTTTGAACGGGAAGCGTACTTCTTGAACAGGCCGTAAGAGGGCAGGGCGGTGAGCTGTATCTCGTCATCCGAGACCATGGCCAGCCCGGGCACATTGGCCGAGAATTCCACGTTGATATCCTGCGAATAGTCGTCGAGCCCCTCGAATGAAACCTTTTCCAGGCTGACTCCCGGAAAGATCGTCGAGAGTTCCTCCTCGAATCTTTCTTTCCTCGTGCCCGTGGTCTGGTAGCGCGACCTGTAATGGGAAGTGAGCACACCTTTTGTCAGGACTTTGCCTCCCAGCAGCGCGTCCCCGCCGCCGTCAATCCTCATGTCGATCCTGATCTTCTGGCTGTTGCTTTCGGCCGGCAGGACAGTGGTGGTGGCCGCCACGGTCTTTCCTTCCGACACGATGATACTGAAAACCCCCTGGTCCGCCGGGGGCAGCATCTCGTGGCCGAGGTATTCGACGGTTCCGTCCAGGAACAGGTTTTTGGCCGGGACCGCGGCAATGGCGTGATCGAACAGAAACTGGAACGGGAACGAGGAATTCAGCTCGCCCGATCCCCTCGTGCGGACCAGGACGACAGCCGCGTCGATGCCCGCCTCTTTGAGCATGGTGTAAAGAAGGGTCGCCTTGTCCTTGCAGTCGCCGAAGCCCCTTGCGATGACTTCGGTGGTGCGGTAGGGCTTGAAGCCGTGAATCCCGAACTCGAGCCCCACGTACCGCGTGGAGCGGATGACCCAGTCGAAGATCGCGGCAATCTTCTCGTCATCCGTCTTCTTGTCCTTTGTAAGCTCCCCGACCTGTTTGCGGATATCCTCGTCCACCAGCATCTGCTGCGAAGCCAGGTCCCACCACCATTTTCCCAACTCCTCCCACGTGCCGAAGGTCGAGACGCGAATTGTGGGCGACAGCTCGACCAGGGGAGGCATTTCAGGCTCGGGAAGAATCGGCATGAGCTCCCCTGCCTCCCATCTGAACACCGTTGTTTTTTCCTCTTCCGCCTTCTTGAATGTCATGCCCGCCATGGAGGGCGTGTCCACGTAGAGCTTGAACGATTTATCGGTAATGATATCAAATCTGAAATACATCTTGGGATAGAGTGACTGCACGGCGATGATGTTGCCGAAATGCCTCTCCCACATGTTCCTTACCCTGGAATCGGACAGCTTGTACTGAAGGTCGACAATGTCTCCGGCCTTCATGGAGGGCATTTCAACGATCTCGTTGGCATCGTCGTAATACAACCTGAATTCCTCCTCCACCACCGGAAGGGTGTAGCGTCCCGTTGAATCCTCCGATGCCCCGTCCGAATGAATCACGCGCGCCTTCAGGATCTTCAGGTCCTGCCTCCCCGGGGAGTAGCTAATGACCTGGTAGGCCATGAGCCTCGCTCCCTGCTCGCTGTTCACCCTTATGGAGCGCTGCACAAAACGCGAGCTCGTGCCGTTTTCATAGACCCGGTCGACCTCCTGGTCCACCAGGATGGCCAAGTCCGTTTTATCGGTCCCCCATGTGTCGGGTTTGTTTTTCCCAAGCTTCTTGAGCTTCTTGTCGAGCTGCGCAAGCTGCTTCTCGTCCTTGATGTAGGGAGTTTCGAATTTCTCTTCCGGCTTGACCTTTGATATGTACTGGCGGACCTGCACGTTCTGGGGGTTCAGCTCGAGCACGGTCTGGAAGCAGGCAAGCGACATCTTGTCCTCACCCAGCAGGTTGTAGAAAAGCCCCAGAAACTCCCACGCATCCGGATTGTGGGGCGCGAGCCTGGTTTCCGCCATCAGGACCTTCTTTGCCTCGTCGATCTTCTGCATGGCCATCAGGCCGTCCACGGCTTCCCGCACCGCGTTCTCGTTTCTGCCGAAATATTTCAGAAGAATCCCGATCTCTTCCCCGGCTTTTGCAAAATCCCCTCTTCGCACGAGCTGCTTGATGTAATCGGCCCTCAAGAGCTCGTTGTTCGCGTGGATGCCGAGCATATCTTCCATCAGGGCGTCGGCTTCCCTCATGTCGGCTGCTTCGTAGGCCAGGTTGCTGAGCTCCTCGAGGATAACGGGCAGGTCGCCGAACTTCCCCCGCAGCTTCGTGAGGTGCGAAAAAGCGGCCATCGGCATTCCGGCCTCGTCGAAAAGGCGCGCCTTCAGGATCGCGATGAGCGGGTCGTCGGGGAATTTCTTCACGAGAGCGTTGACCTTGCCCGTAAGGTCTGGAAAATGAAGAATGCCTTTATAATAACCGAAGAGAAGATAGGAAGCAGCGGCGTGGTCGGGTTTCAGGCTGAGGCACGCCCGCAGCGCCTCCATGGAGCGGTTCGCGTCTTCGGCGGTCAGGGCAAGGGTTATGTAGTCATCGCACTGCCCGCTTTTTTCCGCGGCCCTGGCGGCGAAATCCTGGGCCGATTTCTTCTTCACGTCATCGGAGCCCGTGAGCATCAGGTACCTGGCATAGTCGCCCGCGGCCTCGGCGCTCTCCTCGTCGTCCATGGCGTTCTTCTCGAGCTCGGAAAGAACGGTTCCATAGGCTTTGAATTGCAGCTTTCCGGCCGGGGCGGCGTAGGGTTTTTCGAAATCCTTCTGCTGCGGGTCGCTTTTAAGGATGAGCGGGCTGCCTTTCTGGTTAGTAGCGCGCACGGAGGCGCTCCACTCGCCCCCGTCAACGCACACCTTAAAAAGAAGCTGGTGCGCGCCCTTGCTCAGCGTGACCGAGGAAGCATGCCTCGAGGGGCCCCGGCTCCGGTACACCGAATCGTCGATCACCTTCCGGCCGTCGACCCAGAGGCCCAGCGTGCCGTCCGAAACACCCCAGAAAACGGCCGTCTGCGTCTTCGGTGACTCCACGTACGTGCCCCCGTAACCGCACACTTTCATGTTCGGGTGCAGATACCTTCCCATGAATAGGGTACCGGTGGTGGGGTCGGTTTCAACGTCCCTCCATCCGACCGGCCTTTCATCCCCCTCAAAGGCAAGCCCGTAGTCGAAAGGGTCGCCCAGGTCGAGCTCGGGGCCCATTTTTCTCTCCTGGCCTTTCAGGTCTTCGTTATCGAAGGGACCCATGATGGTCCAGCTCGTCAGGGTCCCGTTTTTTCCGACAAGCTGCGCGGCCTGCTCGAATTTCCCGGACCGCGCTTTTTTCTCAACGTAAAAGTCCGCAAGAAGAAGCCTGGCCTGGGGATGGAGCTTTTTCAAGGCGGCGATTTTCGCCACGGCCTGCTCGACTTTTCCGGGGCTCGTGAAATCCCAGGCATGCAGGATCTCGAGGAGGAAAAGATAGGCTTTTGCCGAAGAGGGCGACTTGGTGATCAGTGCAACGTTTTCCCCCAGGGCCCGGTCGTGCCTGTTTCCCGTGTCGCCCGAGCTGATAATGGAGGCAAAACACACGATGCAGGCAAAAGCAAGCATGGGAACCGCCACTTTTAAAATATTCGGGGTAGGGGAGGCTTTAGCCTCCCGTTCCTCTTTATAACGCGCAAAGGGCGCGCAGCCGCACGGGCGACTGAAGCCGCCCCCTACCCGCGTTTTCAATGCACGAGACAGGTTGCCCGGGTGTGACCGGCTCGGGGGGAAGGCTCATTTCGTCCCCTGGATCTTGGCTTCGTAAAGCTCGGACTCCCGGGCTTCCCGGATCCGCGGTGAAATGATTTCCATGAGCTCGGCGACCACATCCCTGATGGTCATCCTGGATGTGTCGATGGTGACGGCGTCATCGGCGGGCTTCAGGGGGGAGGCGGCCCTTTGTTCGTCTCTCTCGTCCCTTTCCCTGATCTGCTTCAGCGTCTCATCGTAACCCTGCTTGAAACCCAGCTCTTCCTGCTCCTTCGTGCGCCGCGCCGCCCGGACATCGACGGAGGCCGTGATAAAAAACTTGATATCCGCGTCCGGGAAGACGCGCGTGCCCATGTCCCTTCCCTCGGCGATCAGGAACTTCTCATCGTCAAGAATGGATCGCTGCAGGGGAAGAAGAAGATCCCTGACTTCCTGGTCGCGGGCAAGGATCGATGCGATCCTTCCTATCTGCGGCTCCTTCAGAGCGCTGCCGGGATTTTCACCGCCTATGACAAGCTCGGACAGGCCCTCCCGCGTCCTGGCCAGCCTGACGCTGTCCGCGGCCTGCTTTGCCGCCTTCACGAGGACGTCCCTGCTTCTTTCATCTTGCCCGTGCTTATCCACGATGTACGCAACGGCCCTGTAGAGCTTGCCCGATTCCAGAACGAACCAGCCCAGCCTCAGGGCGAGCTCACCGGCAATGGTCGATTTGCCCGAGCCCGCCGGGCCGTCTATGGTGACAACGAAGTTTTTCATTTAATCCCAATCAAAAAACCGGGTAGGGGAGCCTTCAGGCTCCCGTGAAAATGGAGCTGGTGGTTGGTGGGAGGCTAAAGCCTCCCCTACCCGGGGCATGAAAGTCATCCCGAGACAGCGAGCGAAAGGAAGGCGATGGCAGTCAACTAACGCCGAAAACAATTCCCCGCTGTCTCGTGATGACAATCCCTGGATATTACCCGTCCGGACCTTCGAAAGCAAACATATTTCGACAGAAACCGGGATAAACTTTTATGCCCGGCCCGCAGCTACAAATTCATTAATCCGTCGATGATCGTCCACAGCGCAGCCGGGGCCCTGGAAATGTCGGGGTAGGGCAGGGCGGCGCTGCGGTCCGCTTCCCTGACCAGCGCGTCCTCCGGGAAAAAGCCGAGGAACTCGAAGCCTTCCAGCGCCTTTCTCATCGCCTCCTCGTCGCCTTCGCCAACCCTGTTGCCGAGGACGAGGATTTTCGTCACACCGATGTCGGCGGCGAGCTTCTTTATTTTCTTTGCAGCGTAATGGCTTCTCGAGCCCGCGTCGACCACGACGAGAAGGGCATTGACCGCACGCGACGTGGCCCGGCCGAGGTGCTCGATGCCGGCTTCCATGTCCATGACCACGGCATCGTCCTTGGACAGCAGGAGGTGCTGGATCAGGTTCTTGAGAAGCACGCTCTCGGGGCAGACGCAGCCGCTTCCCCCCTTTTCCACGCTGCCCATGACGAGCAGCTTGACCTTCTCCCGGTTTTCGGCAGCGTACTTTTCCGGGATGTCGTCCACCTTCGGGTTCATCTTGAAAAAACCGCCGAATTTCCCCGGTTCGGTTCCCGTGCGCTCGGCAATCAGGTCCTTCATCTCGGAAATGGGCGCAGGCATATCGTCATCGCCAATGCCGAGAGCGGCCCCCAGGTTGGTCACGGGGTCCGCGTCAACGGCTATCACGCGCTTGCCCCTGTGGGCGAGGCCCCTTGCGATGAGCGACGCCAGGGTAGTTTTCCCGACCCCGCCTTTTCCGCTGATGGCTATTTTCAGTCCCATGGTTGTGATTCCTTCGATTTTCAGGCGCGCCGAGGGCGCGCAGCTACACCTCGATTTTCTTTGCGTGTTTGATCAGCTTTCCGGCCACAAGCCCTCCTAACACCGCTATATCCTCGGTCGAGAGGAATGATGCGATATTGGAGCTCAGAAGCAGGCTCATGTCGGCCGGAAACTCCTCGTCAGCCTTCCACAGGGAAAAATAGAGTCCCACCCTTGGAAAGGCCGGTATGCGCACGCCCGTGTCACCGCCCTTGAACGGGACGCCGCCGAGCTTTTCGGCCGCGGGCTTCAGCAGACCGGGATTTTTCGCAAAAACCGACAGGAAGTGGTTCTTGACCCTCTGCTGGAAAGCGGAATCATAGAACGCGCCGGACGGGACCTGGGAAAAGGCAATGGGATCCTCTTCTTCCTCCGGTGCGTCGCCCGTGGACCCGATGTAGTGGAGCACCAGGATCTGCTCCCACATGGAAAGCGGGTCGTCCGATCCCGCTATTGTCACGTTCCCGTCGGGTATCGAAATCCTGCAGACAAGATCGGTATAGGGAACCTCGATGTGCCGCTCCACTCCCGGATGTTCGAGCCCGCACCCGCATCGCCTTGCCTGCGTTTCCGGGTCAAGGGAAGCAAGCTGCTGCTTCGCCAGGTCAAGGGCGACCTGGTAATTGTCCTGCTCCAGTATCTGTACCATGGTAAATATCGAATGTAGTGCGGGGCTTTAGCCCCGCTGGCTTTAGCCCCGCTGGCTCTGGCCCCGCCGAGGCGGCCCTGACCGCAACACCTTTTATCGCGGGTCGCCCGAGAGATAGGCCTCAATAGGCCGTAATTTTCCTCCGAGGGCGACAGGGGCCGCACTACGTGAGGAGTTTAGGGTTACAGATCCAGCCAGGAGTCGGAATACAGGGCTTCGTTCGTCAGGACCTTGTAGGTCTTGTACTGCTTCAGCTCCTCATCGGAAAGAGACGAGGCATCGACGGTCTCGCCGTCCATCAGCCTGCCGACGAACTTGCGCATGGCGTGCTCCGGGTCTTTGGCTATGGCCAGGATATCCTTGTCCAGCCCGTCCAGGATGGCTCCGCTCAGCCCATTGTGCATGAGCATGCACAGGTAGACCTGGTTCAGTATGGGACGCAGCTTTTCCGGCGCGCCGTTGGACACGTTGCTCAGGCCGCATGTCGACTTGGCGCCGGGCGCGATCTCGGGCAGCATGGCCATGAAATTGGTGCAGAAGCCCACCTGGACCTGCTGCGAGCTGACCGGCACCACGATGGGGTCGAACCACATGTCTTCGTTCGGGACCTCGAATTCCATTCCCTTTACGAGCAGCTCGGCGGCCAGCATGCCCCTCTCGTTCTCGTCGCGCGGAATCCCATCGGGACCGTAGAGCAGGGCCACCATCTCGCAGCCGTACTGCTTGACCATGGGAAAGAGCTTTTCCATCCTCGCCGGGACGGCCGAAACGGAATTGATGACGGGCCTGGGGTCGGAATCCGTGTGGGCCTTGAGCCCGGCCTCGATGGCATCCATGTTCGTCGTGTCCAGGTAGAGGGGAAGCTTGACCGCTTCGCGTACGGTTTTCACGAGCCAATCCATGAGATCGGGGCCGCCTTTCCTGGCAGGGCCTATATTCAGGTCCAGGTACACGGCGCCGTTGGCTTCGCAGGCCTCGGCCATTTTATGGATGGGCCCGGCCTCCCTGTTTTTCATGGCGGGGCCAAGGGACCTGCTCATGACATTGACGTTTTCAGCAATTACATTCATTTTAAGCCTCCATCTTAAGATGCGAAGTTCTGTTTCAGGTATGCGGGAATCGTGCTGGCCTCTCTCGGGCCGATCAGCACTTTCCAGTCCGAACCGACTTCTTCCTCGACTTCACCGGAGATGGAAGCAACGAGCCCGGGCAGAACTAGATTTTTCTTCGTCACCTTGCCGGCCACTGCCGTCTTTTTCACAAGCGCGCCGACCGCGTCGCCTCCGAACTTTCCGGCCGCCCATGCCGTGAGCACGCTGAGGCCGTCCGTGTCGAGGACGAGCAGCCAGACGGGCTGGCGGCTGTTGTCGATCTCGCCCGAGACGATGAAATAGGTCAGGGAGAAATTGCTCGTGATGAGCACCGGGGACTCGGGCGTCGGGTTGTTGAATTCGTACAGCCCCTCGTCCGTCTTCATGGGCCTCTGCGGGTCGGTGTAGATGTTGAGCCTCTGCAGCAGCAGCGGGAACAGGGTCTCGCCCTCCACGTCGCTCAGCACCGCGATGCCCGCGTACTTGGGAATCATGACGGACGCGATCATGGCTTCCCTGATGGGGTCGTCAGCCATCTCGCAGGGGAACGTGATGGTCGGAAAGCCCAGGGGCCGCAGCTGCTTCTGAATGGCGAGCCTCCTGATGGCGACCTGGTCCTCGAGCAGCTGCCTGATCTTCCTGGACCCGGAATCGATCACCAGGTCCTGGAGCCCGGCGGCGGTCAGCTTTTGCGTGATGGCGATCACGCCGTCAAGGCTGTCGGCTTTCACGGCCAGCGGGCACTTGCACTCTTTCGCCAGGGCCCCCATTTTTTCCTGGTTGCTCTCATTGGCGGCGTAGATCAGCGGTTTCTTGTCCTTGACCGCATCGAGAGCGCCTTTCATCTTGTCCGGATCGTCGCACATGAGGATCAGGGGCGCCTCGGTCGCTCCGGCCACCTTTTTCACCAGTGCCTCGAACCTGCCGGCATCGCCGGACGCGCACTTGACCGCGACCAGGTCGGTTTTCAGCTCCAGCCCGACCCTGATGTATTTCAGGTCCTTGAACTTCTTGAGCTTCCCGTCGACCTTGTCGTCCGGCTCGTCGTCGCCGATCAGCAGGGCCAGGCCTGTCTTGTTGTAAAAGGTCTTTTCATGCCGGAACAGCACTGTCTCGCCGCCGACCTTGATCGCTGAGGCGCCGGTCCCTATCGCCACGGTCCGGATGGGCGGCGCGGACGCGGCGGAAAGCTGGGCCTTGGACTCGTCCGAAACATGGGGGCACAGGGAGAGCTCGGTTTTCCCGGCCGCCAGGTTCATGGCAAAGGCAAGGCACGTGGGCACGCCGCACTCCTTGCAGTTGGTCTTCGGAAGAAGCTTGAAAATCTGAACGCCTGTAAGTGCCATGATTATCTCCTTTCGTGCTCGGGCGCGCCAAAGGCGCGCAGCACCATGCGATTTCGGGCGGGCCAGGCTTGCCCCGAGCGGATGCGAGGGGGCCGCGCTTGCCCGCAGCTACACGGTGTATCTCATCTACATCAACGGGTCCATGCCCGGCGCGGGGTGTCCCTTCTCCTCCAGGAACGGCATGATCTCCTCTTCCGACGTGCCTACCGTCTCATCGGCGATTTTTTCCAGAAGGTCGTCCATGCCCTCTTCCCTGGCCCTGGCATCGAACCTGTCCTTGAGCTCTTCCTTGAGCCTCTTGGGCATCCACACGATCCTCTTGAGACCGCCGTCGGCCTTGAGGAACTTGCGGCTCACAACGTACAGCTTGCTGTGGCCCACGAAACCGGGCGTGACGTTGCCGCCGCCCACGCTCCCGGCAAGCGTCGTGAACTTCATGCCGCTGGGCGTCATGCCCGTGTAATCCCTGTCCACGACCATGAAACCGTTGCACATGGGCGCGATGGCGGCAATGCACTCGAAGCAGCCGCAGGAGGTCATGGGCTGGTCCATGATGCTGTAGGCATTGTAGAATTCAATGTTGCCCCTGGAGGCCTTGCCCACGAACTGGTTGACGCCCTCCCACTGGCCTTTTGTCTGGTCGATGACCCTGCCTTTCACGATGGGCTGGTTGGGGCCCGTGGGGTTGATCTCGTTGGAAGCCTTGCAGTCGAGCCACGAATAGGCGCCGCAAAGCCCCGTCCTCTCGGGCGTGACCACGCAGACGTGGTTCGGGGCAAAGGACTGGCAAAGCGTGCACGAGAAAAACGTGTCCACTTCCTCGTCCGTCATGCTCCCTATCCTGTCGTCCCTCTTGCGGTAGGTTTCCTTGGCCTGTTTCAGGACCTTCTCGACTTCTTTCTCGTCAGTGTAGATTTTCACCTGAACCTTGTCCAGGATGGCGCCGAAATCCGCGTGGTACTTGGCGTGGATGATGGAGCCGAAGTGCGAAAGCCTGAAGCCCTTTTCAACGGCATCCTTCGCGATCCTGATCCACATGATGTCGCGCTGCCCGATGTGCATGGAGCCCTTGGCGAAGTTTATAAGGTGGTGGATCTGCCGCTCCAGGATGGGCTCGAAGTCCTCCTGCATGGCCCTGCCCGCGACCTCGGCCACGATGGCCAGCGGCGTCTTGGTTCCGGGCTTCATCTTGTCCAGGTCCGGCCCGACGACCTCGATGCGGCCGTCTTCCACCTCGTCCATCTCTTTCATCAGGGTCAGCTCCACGCCGGTCGTCCTGCCTCCGCCCGCTTCGAAGTAGATGTCATCGCCCCTGACGCGCTCGCCTTCGAAGGCCGGGCCGTAAGACACGGGCACGGGCACCTTGGAGACCGCGACCTTGAGACCCCTGACCTCCACGCTTTTCTGCACGATTTCCGCGTGCGGGATGTCGCTGACAACGTGCTCGTAGGTGCACACGCCCGTGGGCAGGATCTCGGGAATGGGTGTGTCGGCGATAACCGGGAACCCGTAATTCACGACACCCAGGCCGTTGGCGTACCACTCGTCCGTGACATCGCCGAGCGTCATGGCGAACGCGTAAACCCTGTCCTTGTTGTAGATCAGGATCTTTCGAAAATCGCCCGGCTCGAGACCGCCGAAGGACATGGCCGCCCTGGTGGCGAACCCGAGCGCGAAAATAGCCGCGGAAACGTCGGGCCCGAAGGAAACGAGCCTCGTGGGCCAGCCGATCTGCACGCCCGCTTCCACGAGCTGTTCGGAAAACCTTACGCCCTTGTTCTCGCCGGCCATGAACACGTACAGGTTCTTTTCCTGGAGCTCCTGTGCAATGCTCGCCGCGATCTCCGGGCTGGGGGCGGCTCCGAGGATGGCGGCAAAGCCGGGGGCCGTGCCGTCCACGAACTCGATGCCCCTCTTGCGAAGGATGATGTCGTCCGCCGCGCCGAGCCAGATGTTGTCGGCGGTCGGGTCCTCGCCCTGCACGTAGAAGTCGGGATGCTCGATGTAGCGGATGGCCTCTTCGCACTCCTGTGCGAACAGGGTCGCCATACCCGCGTCGAGCGCGGGCCCGAGGTAGGGCAGGTGATGCAGCTCCTTGACCAGGGGAGGCAGGAGGTCCCTGCACCGCTCGAACACGAATTTCATGTCCTCGAGCTTTTCCACCTTGTATCCCAGCATGCCGTAGATTACGGGAAGGTAATAGCCCGTGTTGGGAAACGCGACCTCCTGGGTCGCGCCCCTGGCTTCCATGACCTCTTTCCACTTTTTTTCAGCCCTGTCAACGATCTTGTGTGCCCCCCGGATGCCTGCTGACGCGATTATCTTTGACATTACGCTACCTCGATATAATGTGTTTCGTATTACTTCGTATTTTGCAGCGCGGCCCTTCAGGGCCGCTTCCGGCGGGGCTGAAGCCCCGCACACCAAGTATTCTATCCTTCCAGTTCCCGGCGCATGGCCATGTCCATGAGAACCCTTTCTTTCTTCTTATCGAGACCCAGCGCCTTGCGCTTGGAATCGATATGAGCGATCATCTTCTTTGCCCCTTCGATCGGGTCGGGCTCGAAGTCCCATCTGCCGCCCGTGAGCTTTTCATAACCCTTGAAAAGCAGGTCCGTGAACCTCTTGGACCCGAAGGTCGGGAACGTCACGCCGAACTGGGTGTACACCCCCCGAGGCCACGAAGTACTGGCCGATGGCAATGGCCTTTTCGCTCATCCACTCGGGCGCGGCGCCAGCCACGGGGAGGTCGGCGATGCTGTGGCCCAGGCCGCCCTCGGTGACCATGTGGGCGGCCGCCGTGAGGATCCGGCTGTTATCCACG
>JBDRLK010000342.1:0-10200 GCA_043813155.1 Pseudomonadota bacterium
CGGGGAAGTGGACCTGTGGGCAACGCTGAACGAGCCCCTGGCCGTGGTTGTTGCCGGGTATTTCTTCCCTTCGGAAACCAGGACGAACCCTCCCGGCGTCATCGAGCCGTCCATGGATCTGGCCATGAAAGTGTATTTCAACATGATGGAAGCCCACGCGCGCATGTACGACGCAGTCCACGAGAACGATGCGGCAGACGCGGACGGGGACGGGACCGGGGCCATGGTAGGGCTCGTCATCAACATGACGCCTTTCATCCCGCTCAAGCCCGAGGCCGAGGAAGACCAGCGCGGAGCCGGGCACGCTTCCTACCTGTACAACGAGATTTTCTTCAATGCCGTGGTCCACGGCGACCTGGACAGGAACCTCAACATGACCATCGAGGGCGGGGAGCACCATGCCGACCTCGAGGATCGCCTCGACTACATCGGGATCAATTATTACACCAGGGTGAAGATAAACGGCCTCATGTCGACCATCAATCCCGACTACCCGATTTTCGACTTCCTGCCCGAATCGATATGGGAGTTTTACCCGGACGGGCTTTACGAGATGATCATGCTGGCCGGCGGATACGGGCTTCCCGTCTATGTTACCGAGAACGGCGTGGAGGACCCGGACGGGGATGAGACGGGTCCCGAGTTTCTCGTTCCCCATCTTGCCGCGGTGCACAGGGCGATCGAGGAAGGGGCGGACGTGCGGGGTTATTTCTACTGGACCTTCGTGGACAACTTCGAGTGGAACCACGGCATGGACATCAGGATGGGAATGTATCATCTCGATACCGACACAAAAGCCAGGACACCGAAGCTGCAAGCGGAGGTGTACGGCCGGATCGCCTCGGAGGGCGGGATTGATTCCGGGCTCCTGGACAAGTACGGGAATTAACCATCATGACGAAACACGATGAAACATGGACGGCCGCTGAACGCGCGTTTCTCAAGAAGCTCAAAACCCCGGAAAGGATCCAGTCATGCCTCAATGATTTTGCCTACAACACGGACGAGGTCTGCCGGTCGCCGCGCATGGTCATGAAAACAGGCAAGGCGCACTGCATGGACGGCGCCCTGTTCGCGGCCGCGGCGCTTCGCTTCCACGGCTTCGGCTGCCGCCTGCTGGACATGGTCGCGGTACGGGACGATGATCACGTGATCGCCCTGTACGGGAAGCACAACTGCTGGGGGGCCGTGGCCAAGTCAAATTTTTCGGGCCTGCGTTTCCGCGAGCCCGTCTATCGCACGCTGCGCGAGCTCGTGATGTCCTACTTCGAGAACTACTTCAACACGGCCGGCGAAAAAACGCTCAGGGCGTATTCGCGCCCCCTGGATCTTCGCGGGTTCGACTCAATAGGCTGGATGACCACGGGGGACGACCTCGAGCTCATCGGCGACCGCCTCAACGAGCTCGCCCACACCAGGCTTCTTGCGCCCGCGATGATCAGGTCTCTTTCAAAGGCGGACAGGCGCATGCTCGAGGCCGGCCTTCTCGGCTCCAACCCCGACGGTTTGTACAAGGTTTAATTACTGCTCGTCCAGGTCCAGGTCGTCCATTTTTCTAAGTTGAAGGACAGTTTTTCCCGCTGTCTGCCGAAACCATTCCATGTTTTTTTTTGTTGTGAATAGTCAAGGGTTCATTGAGTGCTGACATTGAGTTAAGAATAGATTTAAATTAAAATACAATTGTAGAAGCCGGGAACGGGAGCGGGGATGAGCGGAATAACCGGCGCCCCGGGCAGGGTCCGCCTGGTAAGCGATACCCTGAACATGACCGGAACGATCAACGGCGTGTACACGACCGGCGATCTGTAGCAACGCTACAAGTTGGGTAGGGGAGGCTTTAGCCTCCCGACTCTCCACGAAGGGTAGGGGAGGCTTTAGCCTCCCGACTCCCCACGAAGGGTAGGGGAGGCTTTAGCCTCCCGACTCCCCACGAAGGGTAGGGGAGGCTTTAGCCTCCCAGGGCGACTGAAGTCGCCCCTGCCCATACAATGGAGGAACCAATGGACAGGTCGAGACTTTTCTTTATCATTCTTCTCGCGATCAGCGTCAGTTTTTCCGTGGACTGCGGCGGTGGAGGGGGGGAGGGAGGCGAGGATGCTGCAGAAGACACGGCCCATGACATCATCCACGAGGACGTTGTGTATGACCCGGACATGATCGGCGATCCGGACACGGTCGAAATGCCGATCGACCTTCCTGCGGAGCAGGAGGAAGAGGAGGCCGGCGACGCGGATCTTCCCCTGGACGACGGCAACGGCGAGCCGCCGGGCCCGGGCGAGCTGATCGGCGAGGCGGACCTGACCTACTACTGGGTCGCCCATGAAGGCGACTATTCCTGCTCCACTCCGGACACGGTGATCGGCACGTGCTCGGGCGAGGCGATCGCCACGGTGTGCCTCGATTTCGCGGAAGCGGCCAGGCTCGAGGGGACGGCGAGGCTCACGGACGGGAGAATGATCAACATGGGCGGGTGCTCGTGCTCCGGCGGGTTCGACTGCTTCATGGCCCTGGACACGGAGACCTACCCATGGGGCATGGGCAACAGGTCCAACCCGCTCGAGCTGTTTGTCTCGGTTGCGACGGACCAGGACCTGATCCCGTACGGCACCATCCTCTACTCGCCGCAGATCGACGGCGTCGAGCTGCCGGAAGAGGCGGGCGGCGGCACGCACGACGGGTGCATGCGCGCCGACGACGTGGGCGGCGGGATATCGGGCATGCACATAGACTTTTTCGCCGGCCTCCGCGACTACTACCGCGACCTGGACCCCAAAATCCCGGGAACAATAACCCTGTACAAAGACCCGCCGCGATGCGGCCTGTAGGGATCAATTATCAAATAACCATGCGAAAAACACGTCTATAATCTCGTGGATTAAATGAAAGGGACAAGCGGAATGCACAAACCATGGCTCTATCCTCTTGGCTTTGCGCTTCTTCTGGGCGTCATGAGTTGCGGGTCGTGCAAGAAAAAGGACAGGGTCAGCGAGCCTGCTCCCGCTCCTGAAGAACGGGCGCAGCCGGAAGAAGAAGTGAAAGTGAAAGCAAAACCCTGCGAGGAAGGAAGCATTCTCCATGTCGCCCTTCGCATTGTCGAGGCCGTCAGCGAGCCAGGGATGGAAAAAGAAACAAACCTGACGTGGAAAGCCACGAAGCTGGCCGACATTGCAAAAGCCTATGCCGGGGCGGGCCAATACGACAAGGCCATGAAAGTGGTCGGCGCGCAGTCCGAGCAGCTCAGGCCCGATGCCCTGGCCGCGATAGCCCTCGCACAGATCGAGGCAAGGCAACATGGCGCGGCACAGGAAACCGCCGCCATGATAGCCGCTATCAAGGACTGGAAAAGCCCGGCGGCCCTTGCGAGGATCGTCGCGGCGTGGATCGAGGCAGGGCAAGTCGATAAGGCCCTCGCCCTGGCCGGGAAAATCGAAGCCGGCATGGACAGGACCGGGGCCCTTGTCGGCATTGCCGACCATTACGCAAAGCAGGGCCGGACGAGCGACGTGCCCGAAATCCTGGCAGGAGCGCTCGAGGCAGCGAAAAAATAGAATCCTCGACATACCATACGCAGGCTCACCCGGGCTCGGACACGTGGGAATGGGTCTATGACAGCAGCCCGAGGCTGGCCATGCTTGTCGAGATTGCCAGGGCCTTTTGCAATGCCGGGTTTCATGACAGGGCCGTGGAAACGGCGGGCCTGGTAACGGACTATGCCAAGGAGCATTACGGCAAATCCGCCCTTCCTGAATGGGAGGCAAAGATATTTTTAATGATTGCAGAAGGTCAACCCGAAGAAGGCAAGAAAGAAAAGACCCTCGAGCTTCTGTCAAAAGCCCTCGAGGCAACGAAATCCATCCAGGCGGTAAAAATCGGGGACAGTGACGAGAAAATCAACCTGCTCATAGACCTGGCGGGAAGATTTTCGAAGCTCGGGAAAAAAGACAAGAGCCTGGAGATGCTTTCTTTTGCTCTCAAGGAGTCGGACATTATTCAGACCGTGGATGAGCCCACGATCAGGGTATCGATAGGGTGCAATGCCATGGCCCGCATCGCAGGCCAATACGTGGAGCTCGGGGACAGCGGCAAGGCCGACGAGATTGTGACCAAAGCTCTGAAAATTGTGGAAACCACCAAGCTGGCGAAATCCGCGGGCAATGATAAGGACAAGGTCGAGGCGCTTGCTCTCCTGGCGGCCGTGTACGCGAAGATGGGTCAGGAGGAAAAGGCCGGGAAGCTGTTTTCAAAAGCCTCCAAGGCAGCCGAAAAAATGAAGGATGCCTGCTGGCAGGCCCAGGCGCATCTCGATGTCGTAAATGTCCATCTCAGGGACGGGCAGGTTGACAAGGCCATCGAGGGGGCAAAAACCATGGAATCATCCATGAAGCAGGGGGAAGCATCCGGCGCGGGCGGGTGCTGGGTCGGCAGCGGGGAAGGGTTTGAAAAGATCATCGATGTCCTGTTCGAGGACAGCGATCTCGACAGGATCATCGAGGTCACCGGGATGATGCAGCCTTCCTGGAACAAGGTCGAGGCGCTGACCCGGCTGGCCAATGCGCTTGCGCAGCAGGGCAGGAAAGACGAGGCGTCGAAGGCCGTCCTCGCGGCCCTCGATGTGGTCGGGGAAAAGCATGACGGATGGGAAAGGCAGCTTCTGCACGTCGCCAGCGAGTACTCGGCGTCATGTGAAAAACCGGACGCTGCCGTGAAAAGCGTCCTCCATGACATTGTCGAAGGGATAAAAAACTGAAGTCGATTATTTCATTGTATTGGTGTAAGGCCCTGCTCAGGTGTCCACCTGTAGCGCCGCGGCGCGCTTCCCTCGGGGTCCGCAACGAGAAGGGCTTCGTGTTTTCCTGAAAGATCGAAATTCGAATGTTGAAAAATCGCATCATCCCCTACCGCCCGCATTACGGCTTTTCAGGATTCTGCACGGTTTTTTATAAGCTGCTTGTTGAACACCAGGAGCAGCACGAATATTCCGGATGCCACGATCAGCTCCGTGGCCTCTTCCCAGAAGTCCGCCCACACGGTCCTGTGCTCAAAGCAGTACAGCAGGATGAATTTCAGGAGAGAATAGGTGAAAAATCCAAGACCGATGGAAAAAGGATATTTGGCTGATGAAACGGATGAGCGCTTTTTCAGTAGAAGGATAAACAGGGAGGCAATCAGCAATGCCATGCCCGCGAAAGGGTAGATGCGAAGAAAGATGATCTGCAGAAATTCCGGATAATACTGGCTGACCTCGCCTCCGAATATGATAACGGTCCTTTCGATATGAATGATCGGCCGGGCAAGGGGAAGCAGGCTCAGAGCAATCAGGGCGGCAGCGATAAAAATAAAAAACCTTTCCAGGCCGCAGGAAGCTTCCGAGTCCTTGAAGCAGCCGCTGCAGAACCTGGCAAAGGCGCATCGCTTGTCTTTGCCGGTAATAAAAAACACCCTCACGTCGAGCAGGGTGAACAGTCCCAGGAAAATGAATCCGAATCCAAGCACCATGCCCAGGCTGTGGACCCAGTCGAGAACCATGCTCATGCCGTCAACGAACAGGAAATTGATCGCGCAGAAGAGCTCTCCTGCAAAGAATATGGCCACCCCTGCACGGAGCTGTCTGAGATCCGGGCCCGAAGGTTTTCGCAGCATCCACAGTATGACCAGGGACAGGATCATGTGCGCCGGCTTGAGCGCAAAGGCTCCCAGTACCGCGAAAACCTGTTGTGTCAAAGGAAGCTCTGGTGGCATTATCGGAAAAAACCCGTTTTATTGTTGTGCAGTTTTAAAAAACCCGAATATTACGATAGATATTTAATAATATTGGCAAGGAGTTTGCAAATTAATTCGGCATAATAATGAAACAGCCGGAAAAAGAGCAAAATGGGTTCATTTTTTAACAGTTTCAAGGCAGGGAAGTTCCTGCTGGGATTTCTTTCATCCGATCCTGTTGCCTTTACGCCACACAATGTCAGGGAATCCGGCGAATCGACTGACGCGGGAACGCGGTTCGATCTTTACGAGCCCTTGTCTCAGCCGATGAAAACCGTGATTACCGTTCATGGAATGACCTTGAACGGCAGCAGGGATTCGAGACTCGTGCATTTTTCCCGCTATCTTGCGCACCATGGCATCCGGGTCGCCGCAGTCGAACTGCCTGGCCTGAAATCATGCAGGTTTGACGGCCGGGATATTGAAGCCATGGTCGACCTGGTCAATTCACTGGCAGCAGCGCACGGCAGCCCGGTTGGAATCATTGCTTTCAGCTTCGGGGCCGGCATGGCCATGACGGCGGCAGCGGACGATTCCATTGGTGACAACATAGATTTCATTGTTTCCTTTGGAGCCTGCGGGTCTCTCGAGGAATTCTGTGAATCGGTCCGCAAACAGCAGAAAAGGACCCAAACAACACAAAAGGAGCTGGATGATTTCATCTATACCAATGCCGTGATGGCTTTTCATGTCATGGATCAATTGGATTTCGATGGAAATGAGAGGGAAGAGCTTACCCGGTTTCTCGTATCCTACTGCAATGAAAGCTCCATGGATGCAAAAATATCCTACCAGGAAAATGTGCTGCAAAAGCTCGACGTGATCGATGTGTACGAGCGAACCCTGGATCATGAGCTGCTCCGGGCCATTTCACCCTCAGGCAAAATGCATAAGCTGGGATGCAAGGTCCTGCTGCTCCATGATAGTGACGATCAGCTCATTCCGCCCGACCACTCCAGGAAGCTGTTTGAGGAATTGACTTCAGGCGGCAACCGGAAAGGGCACAGGCTGCTGGTAACATCCGTCCTGTCACACGTGAACCCGGGGAACCTGCTCAGGGTAAACCAGATGTTGACTCTCGTGAAAATGATGGGAGAGATTTTTATTGAAAACCCGGAGCGCGGCTAACGTGCCGCGCAAACTGAAAACGGTTTTCTTCCTGGCCTTCAAGGGGCTGCTGCACAAGAAGCTTACCTCGGTCCTGCTTATTGCCGCCGTGATGTTCGGGATCGGCTTCCAGATTCCCAACATGGCCAACCTGGAGGGATATACCAACGAGCTGATCCGAATGGGGGTTACGCGCTTTACGGGCCATATCGTCATCACACCTTCGGGAACCGGGCTCATCGACGATGTTCGCCGGACGAAAAAGCGACTCGAATCGCAGCCCTATATCGACGGCGTTGCAGTAAGGTTGATCCACGCCGGAGTGGTATTTAAAAAGAACCGGCATTATCCCACAAGGATCGTTGGACTGGAACCTGAAAACGAGCATGCGTTGAATGGCTTCTGCTCCCGTGTTTCAACAGGGCATTGCATATCGCTCAAGGGGGGGGAAAGGGAATTGCTGGTCGGCGGGAAGCTGGCTGAAGGAATGCAGCTGAAGCAGGGCGATCATGTCAGGCTGGTCCTTCCATACGAGGAGCTGGGTGAAATCGAATATGCAAAAAGCAAATTTCGGGTCGCAGGGATCATGGAAGGGGGCGGAGGGTTTCAGATTGACAGGGACATCTACGTTTCCATTGAAGTGCTGTACAGGATGCTCAATACCGGTGACGCGGCATCAGTCATCTCGGCCTTTGTCGATGATCAGTCGAAATCCGCCGCGTATGCGGCCGAGTTGGAAAAAGTTGTCGGCAATGTGCAGGTCATGCCATGGTGGGAAGTGGATGACTTTATCAAAAATGCAATCGATGGCAACAGGACGCTTTCAGCGGTCTCCATGATCATGGTTATCCTCGCGGTCATGATACCGGTTTTTGCCTTGCTCTATGTCCACGTGCTGAATGAAAGAAGACAGGTAGCCGTCATGTCGGCGATCGGATTCAGCCGCGGCGCGGTTTTCAGAGTATACCTGTTCAAGGTTGTCATCATCGGTCTTGTAGGGATCGGTTGTGGAATTGCGCTCGGAGCTCTGCTGTGCCAGTATTTTAAGCTGCATCCAATATTCGAATATAACGGTTTTGTCATCCATCCTGAATTGGGCCTGAAAGTAATCCTTTTACCTTCAATGATAGTGTTGCTCGTTACACTGCTGGCGGGCCTGATGCCTGCATTGAAGGCGGCCTGCTCCAACACTTCGGAGCAATTGCGGGAGACCTAAGTGCTCTTTGAGTTAAATAATGTAAGCCGCACGTTTTATCACGCTCATAATGAAGTAAGAGCGCTTGAAAAGATGTCTTTTCGCATTCATGAGGGAGAGTTTGTCGTTGTCATTGGACCAAGCGGATGCGGGAAAACAACATTACTGCATATTCTCGGGCTCCTGGACCTGGATTTCGAGGGGGAGCTGATTTTCAGGGGGCGCTCGATGAAGGGACTGGGCCATTCCCTGCGCGCCCGCCTCAGGCTCGAGGAGATAGGTTTTGTATTCCAGAAGTCTCAAATGCTGGAATCGCTCGATGTTCTTGATAATGCAGCATTGCCCGGCTTGTGGCTTCACGGCAACCGCAGGAAGGCCTATGGAAAAGCAGAAGAGATTCTGCACCGACTGGGGCTCGGCCATCGACTGCATCACAAGACAAACCGGTTGTCGGAAGGCGAGATTCAACGTGCCGCCATGGCGCGGGCCTTGATCAACGAGCCTTCCGTTCTGCTGGCCGACGAGCCGACTGGCAATCTGGATGCTGAAAACACACGATCGATGCTGAATTTGTTTTCACAGATTCGCAATGGGAACCAGACGCTGGTCATTATAACACATGACCCGGAAGTGGCTGAAAAAGCAGAACGCAGGATTGTGCTGCGTTACGGCAACATAATAGAAGATATATCCTGCAGGTCCCCGCACTAGGATCGCCGGGGGTTTTTTCCGTAGAAGAGGCCGTCGAGGTGCAGGGCGAGGCGGCGGGCCGGGCCGCTGCGGCTGCAGAAAAAGCGCACGAGGCCGTGGTAGAACGTGTCTGGTTTTGAATGGGGGCAGACGGCCATGCAGATGCAGCAGTCGGTTCCGTATTTCCTCCACACCCTGTAGCAGGCCTCCTGGCTGCTTTGCCACTTGGTCGCGCCGTTGACTTCTGTCTTGCCGCTGCTGCTGATCGCCCCGCCGGGGCAGCAGCGCGCGCATTTCAGGCAGATGCCGCAGAAATCCTGGACACCGAAATTCACCCTTCCGTCCTCTTCCAGCGGCAGGTCGGTCGTGACCGCGGCCAGGCGCACGCGCGGCCCGAGCCGCGGCGTCATGATCATGCCCAGCCGGCCGAGCTTGCCGATGCCCGCATCGTGCGCAAGGGCCGTGCACAGCACCTGGTAATTCGAGTCCATGTGGGCGCGGGCGCTGTAGCCGAGCGAAGCGCAGAAGTCGGCCAGCGCGATGGCGATCGCGGCGCTCTCCACGTACCGGGCCGCGGTTTCCGTCATGGTGGCGGCCTGCGGGGCTTGCTGAACAGTTTGATAGTCCATCTCCACGCTGATCACGATGGCATGCGAGTGGGTCAGGCTGATTTCCTTCCCCCACGTCCCTTCACCCCTGCCCGTGTGAGAGTAGACGTGGCAGTCTTTGAGCTTCGCTGTTTTCACGTCGGCAGCGCCCAGGCGTTTTGCCAGCTGCTTCACCTTTTTCGTTGCCTCGCGCGCCGTGATCCCGGCGCGGTCCTTTGCAGCGGCCTCCTTCGGCCCCACGTGGCGCCCGATCCCCTCGATCACCTCGAACAGGGCCATGGTGCAGGGCGTTTGGGCCGGGTCGTAGTATTTGCTTCCCGGATCGCCCAGCCGGGGCAGGGCGCGAAGCTTTTTGTCCGTCTCCGCAAGGTCGGGCCGCAGCTCCCCGTAGTATTGGCGCATCTCGCTGCTTCCCTCCTGGAGAAGCATGCGGGAGAACATGATGTCCCGCTCGTCAACGCGCTTTGCGGCCTGCTCGTCGATAGCCATGGGCTGCTTGTTCCCGATTGGCAGCATGAGAACGAGCAGGCACAGTGCAATAACGCCCCACGTGGAAGCCAAGATGATGTCGGAATAACCCGGCAGCAGCATGCCGACCGCAATCCATGCAGCCGCGAACGCCGCGCCGGTCGTCAGTGAGATAGCCGCGGCGCGCATCTGCCTTTCCATCAGCGAAACGACGCTAAAGCCGAAGAGGAACATGGAGATCGCGACGCCGGTGCCTGCGAAAAAAACGGACATTGTTTTAGTGCAGCGCCCCGGAAGTTTTGGACCAGCCTTGTAGCGAGGGCGTATGCCGCAAAGTGCACCCCACGGAAGCCATTTCGTCTGGAACCGATT
>JBDRLK010000343.1:0-2760 GCA_043813155.1 Pseudomonadota bacterium
GTACATCTAAAGTTGGGCGGGGATTTAGCCCCGTTTTCTTGGGGGGTTCGCCCGGCCGATGCGGCCCGGACGGGCCGCACTACAGCCCCGTCAATTGTAGTGCGGGGCTTTAGCCCCGCTATAATGGGGCGTTAGCCCCGCCGACGCGGCCCTGATGGGCCGCACTACTGGCCCGGGCCGGATTCCGATAGAACTTCTCGTTTGTCTTGCTTATTTCTTTGTGGCCGCGGCCCTCTCCTCCCGGGACATGCCCGCGAGGCGCTTCACTTCCTTGACGTCCAGCTCAAGAGCCCCGCCAACGCGGGACCCGTAATCCGGGTCAGCCTTGAAGAACAGGGCGCACTGGCGCAGCTGGATGCGTTTTTGCGCGCCTCCCAGGTGAGCCGCGATATTGCCCACCAGGTTCTCGCGGTCCGTGTCGCTCATGACCTTGCGGAAAAGGTCGCCGGCCTGGACAAAGTCGTCCTGCTTGAAAGCGGGCTTGTGGCGTGCGGCCATGCCCGCGACGTCGATGGAAGGCTCCGCGGCCGTGGGGTCGGGCTCGGGCCCGTTGAAGCTGTTGGGATAATAGCTCGGGTAATCGTCGCCGTCCAGGTTCCGGCGCATGAGCCCGTCGCGCTGGTACGTCGCGCTTTTCGCGTTTTTCGGGCTGTTCACCGGCAGCTGCTCGTAGTTGGGCCCCAGCCTGTGGCGATGCGTGTCGTGGTAGGCGAACAGCCGGCCCTGCAGCATCTTGTCCGGGGAGGGGCCTATGCCCGGAACGAAGTTCGCGGGCGAGAAAGCGGACTGCTCCACGTCGACGAAGTAGTTGTCCGGGTTGCGGTTGAGCACCATGCGGCCCACCTCGATGGGCGGGTAATCGGCGTGCGGCCACACCTTGGTGATGTCGAAGGCGTCGAAGCGGTATTTTTCCACGTCCTGCGGCGGCATGACCTGGACCTCGAGCCGCCATGAGGGGAACTCGCCGCGCTCGATGGCCTTGAAAAGGTCGCGGGTGGCGAAGTCAGGGTCCCTGCCCGCCATCTCCTCGGCTTCCATCCTGGTGAAGTTCTTTATACCCTGCTCGGTCTTGAAGTGCAGCTGCACCCACCAGTGCCTGCCCTTGTCGTTGTACCACATGTAGGTGTGGCTGGAGTAACCGTTCATGTGGCGGAAGCCGCGGGGTGTGCCCCGGTCCGAGAACAGGATCGTCACCTGGTGGATGGACTCGGGCGTGAGCGACAGGAAATCCCAGAACATGTCCGGGTCCGGCAGGTTGGTCCTGGGGTGGCGCTTCTGCGTGTGGATGAAATCCGGGAACTTGATGGTGTCCCTGATGAAGAAGGCGGGCGTGTTGTTGCCCACCATGTCGTAGTTGCCCTCCTCTGTGTAGAACTTGACGGCAAACCCCCGGGGGTCGCGGGCCGTGTCCGCGGACCCCTTCTCTCCTCCCACCGTGGAAAACCGGATAAAGAGGTCCGTCTTCTTTCCGATCTCGGAGAGGAACGCGGCCCTGGTGTACTTTGTCACGTCGCCGGTGACCTCGAAATAACCGTAGGCCCCTGCCCCCTTGGCATGGACCACCCTTTCGGGAATACGCTCGCGGTTGAAGTGGGCGAGCTTCTGGAGAACGTGCGCGTCCTGCATCAGGACGGGCCCGCGCTCGCCCGCAGTCACGCTGTTCTGGTCGTCGGGTACGGGCGCGCCCCACGCGGTCGTCAATGTTTTTTTATCGTTGCTCATTTTTGCCTCCTTTTGCTGATGAATTAGTAACATAGTGTACATTCCTATGTTGTCAATGGAGGAAACACCGTATTTTTTCCTCACAGTGATTGATATACGCATAGTTGCGGGATTGCCCGGATGAACCGGCGTGATGGTCGTTGTTTTGGTTTAAGCTTGTGGTGCTGAACGGCCGCAGTCGGCTATTCCGCCGTGTCCGCTCCCCTGTCGGGAAGACAGTACGTGCGGGAATCGGCGCTCAAGGGTATGGTCGTGCAGTTATAGCCTTCGCTCATTCTGCAGTTCCAGACGCGTGTGCACTCTTTCAGGCAGTAGCTCGTGCCGGGGTAAAGCTCGGCGCAGTTCGCACCAATCCCGCACTCGGCCGGCGACGTGCATCGCGCCGTGCAGTAGCCTCCCGGGAAAGTAATAAACCCGGCAAGGGATTCCAGGCATTCCGAGGCGCTGCTCGGCACGCAGTTGCAGTCCGACGCGGCGGAGCAGGGGTCGCCGACGATACCCCCGAAGCATGTCTCATCGTCCACGATGTCCGTGGGATCGGGCATGATGTCGGGCGGCCTGTCGGGACGCCAGTCCGGTATGCGGTCGGGGATCCAGTCCGGAATGCGGTCGAAGGGAATGTCGAACGGAAAATCCGGCACGGGATCGGGTACAGGGTCCTCCGCAGTGTCAGGTACAAGATCGGGAACGAGATCGGGAATGGGGTCAGTCGTGAGATCGGGAGCAAGGTCCGGCATGAGGTCCGGGGCAATGTCCGGTTCGAGATCGGGCGCAACGTCAGGCTCGGGATCCGTCGTGTCCTCCTGCGCGTCTTCCCGGGCAACGTCGCTCGCATCGGCATCGCCGTCAGTATGAAAGTCGATGCCGTCGTCTCCATCCAGGGTCGATTTGCTGCAGCAAGGCAGCAGCGCAAGGCAAAGCGCAATGCATGCCCATGGAAGAAAAATATTCTTCATGCTTGATAATCCATACATGCCGGCCTCCTCATTGCAGGTTTTATTCACCATACCCATCATAATGACCTTTTACTCCCTAGCG
>JBDRLK010000344.1:0-8161 GCA_043813155.1 Pseudomonadota bacterium
GATTACATTCACAAGAGGGGCCTTCTTCACCGGGACATCAAGCCCGATCATCTTCTCGTCAGGGGAGAGCGCGATGAGTGGCGAATCAGCTTTATTGATTTCGGACTTGCTTCCGATGCGGGCAGCCGGGAGACCGCGATTTGCGGTACTCCCGGGTACATTGCGCCCGAGTGCTTCAAGGGCAACTATTCCCCGCTGTCCGACCTTTTCTCTCTCGGTGCTGCGGCGTTTGTCACGGCCGGAGGCGATATTTTTCGCAGCAGCGCAGCGTCCCCCCGCCGCGAGGATTTTTCCAGCCTGCGCGTCGTGATCGATCACGAGACCCTCGCGAAGAACCTGCCCGGGCTGGACAAGGCCTGGACCGGCGTTCTGGCAAGGCTCCTCAATCCGGATCCTTTCGAAAGGTTTCCAACGGCCGGGGCGCTGGTCAAGCACCTCTTGCGCCTGGCGGGCGAAAGGTCGGGCGGGAAGGCGCGGGAAGGGACACATGCCAGCCATCCTGTCTTTGTCGGCCGAAAGGACATTGTCGACGGATTGGCCTCATCCATCGAAAGAATCCTCGGCAGGAAGAAAGAAGGAGGTCGGCCGGCCCCTGCCGTCACGGTTCTGAAGGGGCCCCGGGGAATCGGCAAGAGCGCGATCATCGAAGAAATCAGGAAAAGAATCCTTCTTCGCTTCTCGTCGCAGAACCTGGAAATACCCGTCATCGTCGAAGGCACCCTGTCGGGCTTTCTGCGGGAATCGGGCGAAGGGCTCGGACAGACCGCCGGTGACGCCTCGTCCTCCCCGGATGATGACATCAGGGCCGGCGCGCAGAAGCTGCTTTCATCGGGCGCCGGTGGAAGCGGGCTGATTTTCATGCTCGACAATCCAGGGGAAACGGACGCGGCCATGCTCGAGCAGGTTGCGGCCATGCTTTCCTTTTCAGATGCCTCGTCGCGCGGGCTTGCGTTTGTCGTCGAATGGGACAGCGATGCTGCAGGAAGGGGGCATATGGAGCAGCTGAGCCGGGCCGGGGGAGTTGCCCTGATCGAGGTGGGGCCGCTGGCGGAAAAGGAAACCCGGGAGCTCGCCGGATCCTGCCTGGGTGCTGCTGCCGGCACATCACTGCTCGACATGATTGCAGTCAAGAGCGGGGGCCACCCGTTTTTTGCCGTGGAGCTGGCTTTTCTTGCGGCAGGCGGGAAGCTCGAGGCCGGTGAAAAGGACATACCCCAAGCTGCCAGGGAAATAGTTGAAAAGGGTATTCGGACGCTGCCGCTCAAATCCGGGAAGCTCATGACCGCGGCCATGCTGGCAGGCGGCAGCATCGATGTGCATGTCGCATCCGCGGTCCTGGGAGCGCGGAGGAATGAGATTCTTCACCTGTCCTCGCCGCTCGTGGAGAAAGGATGGATCGAGCTGGAAGGCGAAAGCCTCAAGCTGCACCCCCTGGTTGCGGACGTCGCAGCCGAGGCGGCCGGGGGCAAGGAGGATAAGGCGATTCATCTGGGCATAGCGAAAGCGCTTGCAGTCCGCGGCGAGGGAGCCGAAGATCTTGAAACGGCCTTCCATTTCTTCATGGGCGGCGATGAGAGCCATGCGCCGCGGCTGATTGAAGCCGCCGGCCTGCTCGAGGAGCGGTCGGAAATCGAAAGAGGGCTCGGTCTTCTCGAGCGCGCGTTGTCCGGAAGCGCCGACAAGCTCGGAAGCCGCGGGAAGCTTCTCGCCGGCCGCCTGCTGCGCGTGGCCGGGAAATACGACAAGGCCCTGAAGGTCCTTGCTCTCATCGGCGACCACGGGGCGGACCCGGCCGCGGAGGATGAAAAGCAGTTCGAGGAAGCCTCGGTTCTCAGGCTGAAGGGTGAAAGCAGCGAAGCGAAGGAAAAACTGCTTCGGCTGCTTTCGCCCCGGCGCAGGAAGCTTGAGCTCGATCTCCATGCAAGGGGGGCCGCGCTGCTGGGAAGAATGCTCCTGGACGAGGGGCAAAGCCGGCAGGCCGTGGAAACGCTGAGAGCCGCGCTCGACAGGGAGCCGGAAGAGCGTCTGAAGCTCTACCTGCTCGAGCCCTACGCCCTTTCGCAGATTGCGTCGGGCAATCACGAAGAAGCGCTGGACATTCTTGGCCGCGGCCTGAAGATCTGCCGGAATGCGGGCATGGAAAGGCATGAAGCCCGCTACAGGGCGCTTCTGGGCTACGTGCACCAGCTGGCCGGACGGTACGATGAGGCCGCCGCATTCTACAGGGAGGCGGCGCAGTCGGCGCGGAGCATTGGAAACATTCACGCTTGCAGCGTCTACACCATGAATCTGGGGTCCATTTTCATGGACCAGGGTAAATTCGCCCCTGCCGCCGGGAAGCTCGGCGAAGCGGCAAGGGCCCTCGAATCGATCGGAGGCTGGAGAGAGCTGGCGGGCGTGCTGATCAACACGGCCAATCTCGAGCTGCGAATCGGCGATGTCGAAGGCGCCCGCAGGTCCCTGGATCGCTGCTCCAGGATCGTCAGGCATTACAACTTTTCGAGCTCCGCCGCCCTGCTCGGCATGATCGAAGGTGACCTGCTTTCGGCAACCGGAGATTTCGCCGCGGCGTCGAAGAAGTACGCGCAGGCGCGCAAGATGTTTCTTGAACAGGGCAACAAACCCTACGCCGTCCTGTCCAGCATATCCGGGGCCGAGGCAAGCCTGTTTGCCGGGGACAAGGTCCGGGCGGCCGCCCTGCTCGACGAAGTCAAGGGCAGCCCGGAGCTGCGGTCAGCGCAGTGGCTGGATGACCGGTGGAGCCTCGTGGCGGGCTTTCTCGAATCGGAAAAGGGCGGCGCGGCGCGTCTCGAATGGGGCGCAGGCCTGGTGGGCGCGGCCCTCGAGAATTTCCGCGGCCGCCGCGAGAAGTACCTGATCCTGAGGGCGCACACCGTGCTCATGAAGCTGCTTCTCGTCGGGGGCAGGATCAGGGACGCGAAAAAGCATTTTGACGAGGCGCTGCGCATTGCTCAAGCCATTCGCCGGGAATCACTGGTCCTGGGCTATGACCCTTCCGGGACCGATGCGTACATGAAAATGATAAGAAAGGTGATCAAAATGAAAGATTTGAGCTTCGGACCTTTTTCAATAGAAGACTCTGTTGCAATCGAGAACAGGGGCGGCAAGTGGGCGCGGCTTGCAAGGATCAACAAGAGGATCAATTCGGAGCTGAGGCCGAGGCCGCTCCTGGAGCTCATTCTCGACACCATGATCGACATTACGCAGGCGGCGAGGGGATTCATTATCCTGAGGGAGGCCGAGGGCGGCCTGGGGATAAAATGTGCCAGGAACATTGATTCGTCCCGTCTCCAGGAGGAGGAGGACTCCTTCAGCCGGTCCATTGTAAGAAAGGTCATGGAAAGCGGCAGGCCCGTCATTACCGTCGATGCCGCGTCGGACGAGCTCCTCGGGGCATCGGAGTCTGTCGCGCAGATGAATCTCAAGAGCGTCATGGCCGTTCCGCTCGCGGCCAAGGGAAAGGTCACGGGCGCCATCTACGTGGACAATCCCTACGCGTCCAACATCTTCAGCCAGGAGGACGTGCAGCTGCTCATGACGTTCGCCGACCAGGCGGCCATTGCGCTGGAGAACGCCCGGCTGCTCACCGAGAACCGCAAGAGGGAGCGCAAGATCGAGCGGCTGAACCGCAGGCTCGAAAAGCTGTTTGGCGAGCAGAAGGTGGAGCTCGACGCCATGAGGGAAACGATCGAGAGGTCGCTTCCGCAGGAGAGCGGCGAAGGCAGGCGCTACAGTGAAATCATCGGCAGGTCCAAATCCATACAGAAGGTTTTTCGCCTGCTCGACAGGATCGTGGAGACCGACCTGCCGGCAGTTATCGCGGGCGAGAGCGGCACGGGAAAGGAGCTCGTGGCCAGGGCCATTCATTTCAACAGCCGGCGCAACATGGGGCCCTTTGTAACGGAAAACTGCGGCGCCATACCCGAGACGCTCCTCGAGTCCGTGCTTTTCGGGCACGTCAAGGGGGCGTTTACAGGGGCGAATCGAAGCAGGCCGGGCCTGTTCGAGATGGCCAGCAGCGGCACGCTTTTTCTGGACGAGATCGATTCCATGAGCATGGGCATGCAGACAAAGCTGCTGCGCACGCTGCAGGACGGCATGATCAGGCCGCTGGGAGGCAGCGCGGAGAAGAAGGTAAACGTGCGCGTGCTGGCCGCGACCGGGACCAAGCTGGACGGCCTCGTGCAAGGGGGCGCATTCAGAGAGGATCTCTTCTACAGGATCAACGTGATCACTATCGAGCTGCCGCCGCTGAGGGAAAGGCGGGAAGACATTCCGCTGCTCGTGTCATGCTTCGTGGAAAAGCACGGGGGCGGAAGAAAAATAGAAATTTCGCAGGCCGCCATGAAAAAGATGATGGACTACGACTGGCCGGGAAACGTGCGGCAGCTGGAAAACGAGATCATGCGGGCCATCGTGCTCAGCGAGGGAAGGATCATGGAGGACGTTGTGCTGCAGGACGTCGCGGCGCGCGAGGCGCAGCAGATCTTCGACCCGGGCGGAAACCTGGACATGAAGGAAAGCGTCGAGCGGCTCGAGACCGCTCTGATCAAGACGGCGCTGTCGAGGACCGGCGGGAACCAGAGCGCCGCGGCCCGGCTGCTCGGCGTTTCGCGGTTCGGGCTCATCAAGAAGATGACCCGCTTCGGCTTGAAACAGCTCTTGGCTGTTAAAAAACCGTAATAAAATTAACGCCGCTCGAAAAGCCGTTTTCTCGTCGGGAAAAGGCCGGGGCGGACGCATCCCGCGCGGCATGGCGTGAATATTTCCGGTCCCCGGCACATCTTATTGTATAGTCAATCGTAAACACTGAAAAAGCGATGCGGATTGGAGGTACGGCAATGAGTTCCACAAACGGTTCAAGCAATCATTTCAGCGCGACCGCTCCCGTGGCCGTCCACGTCTCCCTGCCCCTGCAGGTGCAGGGGTCGAGCAGTTGGGTCGGCATCAGGATGAACCTGTGCGGCAAACCGCAGCTCCTGCGCTTCTGCCCGCGATTCGAAAATGCTGCGCAGACCATGTCCGCCCTTATGCGGGCCGCCCGCTGCTCGCGATAGCCTCCCGCCCCCGCCCTGTGCTTTTTCCTCAATAGGCATCGACAAAGGGATCGCCCACCAGGATTTCCTGGTGGCCCCGCCAGCCCCATGTATTATCGGTGGCGCGGTCCTGCGCGTCGCTGCGCTCGCGGTCGGCAAGGCCCAGGTACCCGTCGATGTAAATGCTGTCCAGGATAACGCCGTAATGGTCGAGCATGGTCCTGAGCGGCACGCTCCCGATGGCGGCTACGAACGTCGAGTAACCGTAAACAAGGCTCGCGAGCATGTTCTCGTGAGGGAAAGGGATCTCCCAGTTGTCCGGGGGCAGGGGCCGGCCCGGCGCCTGGAACCCCCCGACCATGCACCCGTCCAGGAGCGCTATGAGGCCGCCCTTGCCCGCCCATATCTCGCGGCGCGCCTGCTGCGAGGTGATGATCGAGAGGGTCGGCGTGGAGTGGACATTCCACCAGAAGACCCTGCGGGGAACCAGGACCTCGCCGTTCAGATGCGAAAGAAAAATACCGGGGTGCTGCCAGCCTTCCCCCATCCAGGGCAGGGTGCGCGCGTAGTCCAAAAAATCCTCCAGCGAATCGTAGTCTTCCAGGGACGCGCGCCGGTAGCACATGGTGTTGTCGTCGCATTCACCCTCGCCAAGGGTATTGAGTGCAAAGTAGTCGATGTTTTCAGGCCCGATCTCGTCCCACACGGTCCCGGCCTGGGCGATCATGTTCAGGTCGTTGCCAACGTGGTACAGGTTCCTGTGGATCGCGCCGGGGTCCGCGTAAAAAACGAGCGTCTTTTCAAGGAAGGGCTTGAGCTGCTGCGCCCAGCCCTCGTACGTGTCGAGCCCCGCGTCGCCGTAGCCCACGGGCATGAAGGCGGCCCACAGCTCCAGGCCGTAGCGATCGCCCTGGTCGAAATCATCGAAGTCATGCGCGGGGACCGTGAACGGGGCGGACCAGTTGGTTCCGGGCTTGAAGCAGGGCCAGTCCGAGGGGTAGCCGTCAGCGTCCGCGGCGCCGAAACATTCATCGAGCACGGTCCCGTCGGGAATATTCTTTGCCACGGTCATGTCCAGGTCCTCGTAATAGCGCGGCCAGAAAAGGGTCTGGGGCACATCCAGCCTGGACATGAAAAACGAGGGCAGGGGGATGTTGCCGACCATCAGGACGCCGTCGATGGAGGGGTAGGTTTCCCTGTACGCCGAGAGAAGAGCCCGCAGCTCCTCGAAACCCATGTCGTCGATGCCCTCCACGCCGATGATCCGGATGCCGAACTGCCTTCTTGCGCAGGCCGCCTCGACATAAGCGTGCAGCTCCTTGAAAACGAGCGCGTACAGGCGCCGGTCGATCAGAACGAGCGCTCGCTCGGGCCCGTCGCAGAAAAGAGCCCCCTCCAGGTTTTCGCACTGCTCATTGATGCAGGCTTCGTTTTCCCCGCAGTCGCCCGGCCCCTCGCAGCTTGTGTCGCAGGCCTCGTCATCGGCGCAGTCCGTGTCATCGCAGTCGGCCAGCGTGTCGCCGTCGTTGTCCTCCTCGTCGTCGCAGATCTCGTCGGGAGGCGGCGCGCACGCCGGGTCGCCCGCGCAGTCAGGGTCGTCGCAGTCGGCCAGGGTATCGCCGTCATTGTCCAGCTCGTCGCCGCAGAGTTCCTGATCCTGCTCGCCGTTCTTGTTCTCCCCGTCGCAGCCCGAGGCGGTGAAGCACATGGAAACCAGGAAAAAGCAGAAAAAAGCTTTCACGCAAAACCTCCCGTCTCATTGACAAGATGTTTGTTATTGTAATTTATTTTCCATGCAGTGTATAATGAAAAGTAAGAAAAATCGAAGGAAGAGGGGAGGGCATCGAAATGAAATGGAGCAGGATTTTCTGGTCGCTCCTTGCCGGCGTATCGGTATCGCTGGCCGGATGCGACAAGGACGACCCGCCGGATGACGCCACGGAGGACCAGCGCATAGACCAGACCATGTACGGCCCCCTGGACATGTACGGCGACGCCGACATCGGGGAAGACCCGGACCCGGACCCTGACAGCGACATGCCCCAGACCGCCTACGGCCCCACACCGCCATAGTCATTTTTCAGTTCTTCTTTTTAAAAAGCCTGGCGAACATCCTGGTGAACTGCATCATCTCGGCGAGGTTGCTGACCTTGATCTTGCCGGACATGAACACGGCCTGGGGGTCGGCCCTGCCGAGCTCCACGTCGGCGTAGGTCCTGTCGTCCGTCTCCATGAGGCACTTGGCGTCGCCCTGGAAGCCGTCCTCCACCGTGCAGCCGCCGCCGAGGATCTTCACGGTGAAGCGCCCGCCGTCCGGGCCGGTGATGTCGAAGTGCATGACCGTTTCCCAGTCGCCGGCCCTGTCGCGGCGCAGGCGGCCGGGCAGGCCCCGGATGATATCGGCCGCGGTTTTCGGAAGCAAAGACGTGTCGCCTTCCTCCTCCTGCGCCTCCTTTCCGCCTTCCCCTTTTTCCTGCGCCTTTTTCATTTTCGCCTCAAGTTCCTCGCCGGGCTTTCCGTACACGGCATCGTAGCGAACGTCGTCGATCGTTATCTTGGCGATGATTTCCTTCAGGATCTCCGATGTCCCTGCCGCGATCGTGCCCACCCTGGCGTCGCGGTACATCCTGGAGATGATGTACTCGTCCATGTACCCGTAGCCCCCGAAGAACTGGAGGCACTCGTCGGACATCTTTTTCGCCAGCTCGCTGGTGATGAGCTTGGCAAAGGAGCATTCCCGCACTGCGTGCTGCCCGTTGTCGTGGAGCCACGCCGTGTAATAGGCCAGCTGCCTGGCGGCCTCGAACTCGGCGGCCAGCTGGGCGATCGTGTGCCTGATGACCTGGAACTTCGAGATGGTGCGGCCGAAGGCCTTGCGCTCGTTGATGTACTGGAGGGTGACCTCCATGCAGTGCTCGCAGGCTCCCACGCCCATGAAGGAGCCCACGAGGCGCTCGAGCTGGAAGCTCTCCATGATATAGTAAAACCCCATGTTTTCCTCGCCGATGATGTTCGACACCGGCACCCTGACGTCCTCGAACGTGAGCTCCGCCGTGTCCGAGCAGTGCAGCCCCACTTTTTCCAGTTTTCTCGCCGAAAAACCG
>JBDRLK010000345.1:0-2324 GCA_043813155.1 Pseudomonadota bacterium
GAATGGATCGACACGTATGAAATGCTCAGCGAGGAGATGTACGGTCCCTGCACGCCGGGCGAAACCAGGTGCGCCGGACCCATGAAGGAGACCTGCGCGGCGGACGGTTCATGGCAGGCCACACCCTGCGACCCGGGCTTCATGTGCTCGGGGGCCGGCGACTGCGTCCTCCAGCTTTGCGTGCCCGAGCAGCGCCGATGCTCGCCGACCGACCCGACCGTTATAGAGGAATGCGCGGCGGACGGCATGTCATGGGAATTGGAGGACACCTGCACGGACGGCCTCGTGTGCAGCGACGGCGTCTGCGTGGTCCAGGTGTGCGAGCCCGGCACGTTCAAGTGCGCCGGCGCCCAGTACCGCGAGTGCAATGCGCTCGGCACGGGCTGGACGGACCCCATAGACTGCCCGGCGGGACAGGCCTGCTACGAGGGGGAATGCGTCAACATCATCTGCACGCCGGGCGAGGGCACGTGCCTGTCGGACCGCTTGAGGATCATCTGCAATGAAACAGGGACGCAGGAGGTGGAAGAGGAGTGCATGGCCGGTTACATCTGCATCGAAGGCCGCTGCGTGCTTCAGATCTGTCCGCCCGGCCTCGTGCGCTGCGTGGACGACATAAATTATGACGTGTGCAACGAGACCGGGACCGCCTATATTTCCGGCGGGGCCTGCGACGAGATGGGCGGCGAGAGGTGCATCGAGGGCGAGTGCCTGACAGCCTGCGGTGTCGCCGAGCTGCACCCTTCGTCCATAGGCTGCATCTTCTACGCAGCCGACCTGGACCAGGCCGATGAGTCCGGCTCGGACGCGTCTCCCTACGCCGTCATCGTTTCCAACACGGATGACGCCTACTCGGCCAATGTCATTGTCGAGGACAGGCTGGGAGGGGGAGGAACGTGGCGCAGCCGGGCCAGCCAGGCCATTGCCCCCAACACCCTCTTCACGTTCCGGCTCTCGCCCGACCAGCACGTGGAGGACACGAACAAGGTGGCCGGGTACGCCTACAGGGTCACGAGCGACCGGCCCGTGATCGCCTACCAGTTCAACCCGATTGACAGCGCCTCGCAGTACACGAACGACGCGTCGCTGCTTCTTCCAAAGTCAACGCTGGACCGCTACTACTATGTCACGGCGTGGCCGAAATATCCGGGATTGCCCTATTATTCGGATGCCGTTATTGTGGGCACGCAGGACGCGACGAGCGTGACGGTGACGGTTCCCACCGCCACGGCGGCAGGCGGCGGCATCCCGGCGCTCGGCGCCGGCGGGTCGACGACCCAGACGCTGAATGAAGGCGAGGTGATGCAGATCGCGGGATCGACGGAAAACGGCGACATGACGGGAACCTATGTTGAATCGAGCGCTCCCGTGGCCGTGTTCGGCGGGTGCGAGTGCGCCGACGTCCCCCTGAACTGTTCCTGGTGCCGCAATTACGCGGGAAGCCCGGCTTCCCAGTGCCACTGGTGCGACCACGTGGAGGAGCAGATGTTCCCGCTCACCACGTGGGGCCTGTCGTACATCGCGGCCAGGGTCCCGGTCCGTTCGACGAGCGGGGTCGAAGCCTCCTACTGGAAAATCATTGCGTCGGAGGACACGACGATCGTGAACATCACCTATTCGCCTGGAACGGTCTTCAGGAGCCCGTCCGGCGTGCCGCCGTTCACCATGAACGCCGGCCAGGTGATTCACTTTGAGATGGCGGGCACCCACGCGGTTCCCGGCGACGCGCTCATCGAGGGGGACAAGCCTATCCTCGTGGTGCAGTACATCGAGGGCCAGCAGTGCACGGACCAGGGATCCGGGGGAGGCGGCGACCCGGCCATGATCCTCATGGTTCCCCAGGAGCAGTACCTGGACGAGTATATTTTTCTCACGCCGAGCACGTACAACGTCAACTACGTGGTCGTCATCAAGACGCCAACGTCGACGGTTACGATAGACGGGGCGCCGGTAACGGGCACGTCCTATCCCGTGGGTACGGGCTGGGAGATCTACAGGCCCGCGCTTCCCGACGGCGTCCATCATCTCGAGGGCACGGAGCCCTTCGGCATCATCGGCGTTGGATACGCCCCCTACGTCAGCTACGGGTACATGGGCGGCCTCGCCCTCGAGCTCATCAATCCCCAGGAGTAGCCGCAGAATAAAAGTCATGGGCAGGGAGGCTTCAGCCTCCCGTAAAACCTCCGCTCGGCGGGTAGGGGAGGCTTCAGCCTCCCGCAAAACCCCCACTCGGCGGGTAGGGGAGGCTTCAGCCTCCCGCAAAACCCCCACTCGGCGGGTAGGGGAGGCTTCAGCCTCCCGCAAAACCCCCACTCGGCGGGTAG
>JBDRLK010000346.1:0-15010 GCA_043813155.1 Pseudomonadota bacterium
CTCGCAGGCGGTGACGGCCGGGTCGAACCCGCCGATGTCCGTGCACCCGCTGTTTTGCACGTAATAGGGGACGGGAAGGGATGTCCATACCGACGGCGGGTTGGTGATGGCGCCCCAGGCGAAAACAGAGCCTGCCGGCAGGAGAATCAATGCCAATAAAATCAAGCGAAGGAGAAATGCATGACGTGTTTTCATTTCTTCTCCTTTGCCTTTGCCTTGGATAAAGTTACAATCGCGTTTTGTATTTTCTTGATCAGTTTCTTGAGCGGGATTTTCATGGGCTTCTGCTCCCCGGACCCGAGGACCCGGATAACCCCGTCCGCGCCGGCGCCGGCGAGCGCGGCTCCCCCCTGCTGCACGGCGAATTTTATGCCGCTCGTCTTTTCCTTGTCTATCACGAACATTCCCTGGCACATGCCGATCACGGAATAATAGCCCGCTTCCCCCTCATAGCTGTGGTCGAGAAAGAGAAGCACCTTCTGTCCCCGGCTGAATTTCGGCATTCCCGGAATGTAAAACGTCGCCTCGCCGACCGTGCCGCCTCTCTGCTTGACCAGCATGGTGTCGCCGCACTCTCCGGCCACGCACGTTGCAACCTTGATCGTGATCGTCGTAAAAATGGCGGTTTGATCGGGGCTCCATTCGCTCGTCATGTCCGTCACTTCCCCGACAACCACGGCAGCCGCCTCCGCGCTCATCTTGTCGATGCTCATCTGAAGAAGCGTTGTAGCCCATGACGCCGTGGTCAACGACATCAGGAAGAAAACGGATAACCCCGCGGCAGCTGCATACCGTTTAACCATATTTCTTCACTCCTTTAAATTCATTTTCTATGTCATTATGGTATAAAAATAATGATTACGCAACCCAGAGAAGGATAAAGAAGGGCAAGTTTTTTCATTTTATGATTTCAGTCAAGAATGAAAACAAGGCCGTGAAAAGGCTCACGGTTCTCCTGGCCTGCAGCCTCGGCTTTTTCTCGGCAAACGCCCAGATCGTCATTCTCAGGGAGGTCCTCAATTTCGGCAGGGGCAACGAGCTTGCCGTGGCGTCTGCGTTTTTCTTCTGGCTTGCCGGCATCGGGACCGGCGCCTGGGTCTTTGCCTTCGCCCGCCCCGGGAACAGGGGCCTCGCCCTGTATATCCTGGGCTGGGTTTCCATCATCTGCTCTTTTTGCGCCGCCGCGCTCTGCCGCGTATTCGGCGCGCTGGTGCTCGAGCCCGGCGTTGCCGTGAGCATCACGGACCTGCTTCTTTGCTGCGCCGTGGGATTGTTCCTGCCCGGCCTTGCCGTGGGAGCCCTGTTTCCCGTCATCTTGCGCAGCGGCTTTAGAACCGTGAACGGGTCCCTGCTCTACCTTCTCGAGGCCGCCGGCAGCGCGGCGGCCGGGTTCCTGTTCACGTTTCTTCTGGCCGGCAGGGTCGGCCATTTCGCGATTCTCGCCGGCGCCGCCATTCCCATGGTCGCCGCCCAGACCCTGTTTTTCACGGCCGGCCGCTCGCGCTCAGGATCGGTCGCCGCCTGGGCCGCGGCAGCCTGTTTCAGCGCCGCTTCCCTGGCCGGATCGGGCGCCCTGGATTCGGCCGCGCACGCGATGCGGTTCAAATCCATCACGGGAGGCCTGGAGCTGCTCAGGACGGTCGAGACGAAATACCAGCGCCTGGACCTGGCCCTGGCCGAAGACGAGTACTCGATCTTCTCGGACAGCACCTTCGACTTCACGTTCCCCGACCCCTACGGCGCGGGCAGGCTTGCCGATACCGTGCTCCTGCAGCACCCGTCCCCGAAGCGCATGCTCGTTATCGGCGGAAGCCCCGTGGACATCGCCGAACGATCGAAAGCCCACGGGCTGGAAAAAACCGACTACGTGCAGCTGGACCCCGCGGTCATGGATCTCGTGAGGCAGGGCCAGGGCGATTTGGTCGAGCGATATTTCTGCCCGGGCTGCGTCGGCGCCTTCAGGCCCATGGACGGCAGGCGGTTCGTGCGGCTTGCGAAAAAGCGCGGCTACGACATCATCTGGGCCGAGCTGGCCGACCCGCTCACGCTGCTCGTCAACCGCTACTATACCGTCGAGTTTTACAGGCAGGTCGAGCAGGTCCTGCGGCCGGGCGGAATGTTCGTGACCGGGTTTTCTCTCGATTACACCTCCCCCCAGGAGTCCTCGAAACGCTACAGCGCCGGCATCCTGAAAACCATCGGCGCCGTGTTCGAAAAAACACTGCTCGGTCTCCATTCAAGGGTCCTTGTTTTCGCGTCCGACGCGAGCGGCGGCCAGACCGGCGACCCGGACGAGCTCAGCAGGAGGGCCGCGGCCAGGGGGCTCGATCCCCTCCTCTACCCGCCGGAAATGTTTGAAAACATGTTCGTGGAACAAAGGAGCCGGTGGCTCCGCGGCCAGCTCGAAAAGCAGGAGGCCGTCATCAACAGGGACATGCACCCCGTTTCCTACCGCCTCCAGCTCCAGACCTTTGTCCACCTGACCGGCGCGGATATCCGGAAGGGAGAGAAAGGCCTGCAGGAATCCATTCTCGAGAAGACCTGGCAGGTTCCCTGGTGGCTTGCCCTGCTGCCCGCTCTCGCGGCAGCGGGCCTGCTCATGGCGAGGCGAAGAAAGGAAGCGGCATCCTCCTCCGTGCCGCTCGTCTATGCCATGGCGCTCACCGGCGCGTCTGGCATTCTGCTTCAGATCGTCCTTCTGTTCGCCTACCAGACTTTCTCCGGCATCATGTACGAGGGCCTGGGGCTCCTGTACGGCGCCTTCATGTTCGGGCTCGTTGCCGGCACCGCGGCAGGCAGGAAATTCGAAGATAAGAGCGCGCTCATCGCTGAGCTCGCTGTCATGGCCAATACGGGCGCCGTGCTGCTCCTGCTGCCGGCCGCCTCGCAGGCCGTGGCGCTCATACCGGTTTTCGTCTTTACCACGGGCTTTGCCGTGGGGTTTTCCTTCCCGCTTCTCTACGCTGCGCACCGCAGGCTCCGGGAATCGATGAAAAAGGAAGGCTTCGTGCAATCCGCGGGAATCATCGACGGCGCCGACCACGTCGGGGCGGCCGTGGGCGCTTTCGTCTGCGCCCTCGTGCTCATTCCCTCCTTCGGCCTCGAGAGCACGCTCGCTCTCGTCCTGGCTTACAAACTGTCGAGCTTTTTCCCGCTCCTTTCCTTTTCGAGAAAAAAGTCCCTCTGAATCGAAGCGGTCAGTTGACGCGGCGGATGAAAAAAATCCTGTCGATTTTCTTGTTGACCTCTATTTCGGTTTTTTCACTTGCCAGGGCAAGCTCCTTGACGAGCATTCCACGCGCCGACTCGAGTATCTTTCTCTCGGCGAATGAGAGCTCCTTGTGGTTGCTCATGCTGAGGAGGTCCCTCAGCACTTCGGCGACCTGATAGGCCGCCCCGGTCTTGATCATGTCCATGTACCTGCGACAGCGCTTTTTCCACTTGCCGCGGTCATTCTTGATCATGGGTATCTTGGTCCTGAGGATCTTGTAAATCCCCCTGACCTCCTTGAGATCAACGAGATTCCTCACCCCGGCCGACGAAACGCCTTCGGCGGGTATCATGAATTTCAGGCTCGTTTCGTAGATATGAATGATATAAAAGGGCTTTGGGGCGCCGCCAATGTCCTTTTTCTCTATCGCCCTGACCTCTCCGACTCCGTAGGAGGGACAAACCACATTATCACCAACCTTAAAACTTATTCCCATTCACTCACTTCCCCCTGTTGTGCAAAGCGTCCCGGAAGAGATGGGCGCCGTGCTTAGAGTTTTCCCCTGAAATACTGATCGATTATCGGAAAGCTTCCTTCTTGATTACATAAGATTCTCCTATTATTATACAGTACTTAGAATTTTTTTCAATCTAAAATATAAAAGCATGGTAAGCCGGCCTGATCCCCGTTAACGTCCCCCGGCCCCCGGCAGCTGTCCGGGTGCGATCGTTTTTTTTTGGAGGATTGGTTTGCGCAAAAGGTGTCACCCAAAAGGTGTCAGAGCACTTTTGCCGGGCATTGCGTTGCACACCGTGCGCTGACTTGTTATAAAGGTGCTCTATGAATGAAAATACCTTGAAAGAAATCAGGGAAGCCCTTGCAAGTGGACACGTGGTCGACGATCCGCATACCCTGCGCTGCTACAGCAATGATTTCACTGAGCAGGATCCCGTGCAGCCTGCTGCCGTGGCCGTTCCCTCTGATATCGCGGAGCTGCAGAAAATCGTACAAATCGCGGGCAACCATTCCCTTTCCATCGTGCCCAGGTGCGCAGGCACCAATGTCGGAGGCCTCTCAATTCCCGCCGGGGAATGCCTGATCGTCGACATGTCCCTTCTCAACAAGATAGAGCACATCAATGAAAAGGATATGATCGCCGTGATTCAGCCGGGCGTGACCTGGGCCCAGCTGTCGGATTCCCTCTTGAGCTGCAAACCCCCTCTGAATTTTTCCTACCCCCTGGCGCCCCTCTACTCATCCGTAGTCGCGTCATGCGTCCTGGACGGCCTTGGAAGCCTGTCGCTGAAGCATGGGACCATGTCGGAGCTGATAGGCGGAATGGAGGTCCTGCTGCCGGACGGGAGCTTCATCAAGACCGGCATGGCCGCAGTATTCGGCGACAAGCCGCAGTACTGGCTCGCGAGAGCCCCTTTGCCCGACCTGGCCGGCCTGTTCGTCGGCTGGCAGGGCACGACCGGCATCGTGACCAGGATGTCCGTCCAGACCTGGAGGCTTCCGCCCTACCGCAGGAGGCTTTTCATCCTTTTCGGAAAGCTCGAGGAAGGCTTCGAGCTTGTCATTGAGCTCGCCTCAAGGTTCGCCTTCTGCGATGACCTCGCCGGCATTACCTGGCCGGCAACTCACTTCATGTACCGCAATTATTCGGACATCGTCAGGGACGAAGATGAGCCCGAATTCTTCGCGTACATGGATATCGGCGGCTTCAGCCCGGAGGAATTCGAGTGGAAAAAAGGCGAGATCGACAAAGCGATCAAAAGGTCCAGGGAAGGCAGCTCGCGTGAAGTCACGGCCGTCGACATCAACGACCTGGTGAAAATCGCCCCGTCGCTGGGCTGCTTTGCAACTCAGCCCACGACCCTGGCTTTTCTGATAGCGCACAGCCTCGGCGGCATGACGTGGGTCGGCGCATACGGCCCTCTCAGCCGCTTCAGCGAAGCGGCAAGAAGCTGCACCGAAGTGATGAAAAAGCACAATGTCCCGCCCGCCCTCGTGTCGAGGCCCATGAAAGGCGGGCATTACGGCGTCCTCAGGTTCCTGACGATCTTCGACAACACGAACCCGGATGAGCGCGCCAGGGTGCGCAGGATGAACGAGGAAATAGCGGACCAGCTTCTCGATATCGGTTTCGTCCCCTATAAAACACCGCCCTGGGCGTGGAAAAAGCTCCTTGCCAGAATGGACGATCGAACGGCCGACTTCTGCAAGAAGGTGCGTTTGCTCGTCGACCCGAAGGGGATCATGAACCCGGGAAAGCTGCCGCTTTAAAAAAGCCGGAAGCGGGAGGCTAAAGCCTCCCCTACCCAACGGGGGTAGGGGCGACTTCAGTCGCCCTTTCTACCCAACGGGGGTAGGGGCGACTTCAGTCGCCCTTTCTACCCAACGGGGGTAGGGGCGACTTCAGTCGCCCTTTTTACCCAACGGGGGTAGGGGCGACTTCAGTCGCCCTTGAAGCAGAAGATCAAAGCAACTGTCCGGATATTTGCATTTTCTCCTGAAAAATGTAAAAATAGTTCTGAATATTCGACATTCATTAATCCCATGCTCCAGACAATAAAAGACGCGGCCATGCGGTATTACAACCTGTTTGTCAATACCGACGATGAGTGGAATATCATCGCCTCTGAAAACCCCGGGCTCCTCGAAATACTCTTTCCGTTTTCGGCGATGGGATTTATGCTTTTCCTGGTTTCCTTTGTGATCAGCTACCTTGCCAGAACATTCAAGACCGCGTTCATCATGGAGCTTCTTATCACGATCGTCATCTATATCGGGCCCGTCGCAGTTTTCATGATCATCACAAGCCTGCTGGCCGACAAGATGCAGGCTGCGCGCAAGGAGATTGCGCGCGCCGTGTGCCTGTACTCATTCGCACCCGCGTGGATCGCCTCGGTCCTCTACATCGTGCCGGTCATCTCGTTCGGTTGGCTGTGGATCATTCTGAGCCTGATCATGACGTCCATTCTGTTCATCAAGGCCGCCATTTCGGTGATCGGCATACCCGACCGGAAAAAGATCGTCTTCATCATCATGAGCATCGCCTCGCTGGCCGTCCCGATGGGCCTGGGGTTTCTCATTAAGCAGCTCTGGCTCATGTCCAAGGAAGTCATGTAGCCGGCAATCGTTGGAAGCCATCACCCTATGCAGGGTGGTGCATCAATTTTTCATCTAAGGCTCAAACTTCTTTTTTATGTTGATTTTTATTATTTTTACACCATAATGAAATAATTGGAGGTGTAATATCATGAAAAACAGCTGCCGGGTTGCGATACTCTTCCTGTTTGTCGCAGCCGCCTCCTTTCAGGCCCGCGACGCCGACGCAGCATTTCCGGGGCGCAGCACGGATGCCGTTCATTTCTTTTACGAGGACGAATTCTGCGGCATTGCCACGGACTGGGACAGCGGCTGGGTTCCACCGAGCTTTGATGAAATCCAGGTCCGCCTGACCTTTCACCTGGGGTGCAGCTTTTACGCCGACCTCGTCGGCGACGGCGTCCTGACGTGGCCGCCGTCCATGGACCTGTTTTTCGAAGGCGAGCCCAACGGGGGGCTCTACGGCATGGACATCGGCCTGCAGTTCGAGGGCCGCCTGAAAATCGACATCGACATCGATGTTTTCGACATCGACTGGGAAGGCCCCATCCCGTTCCTGCCCACCATCGACCTGGGCTTCTTCGAGGAGAAAACGTTCGACCCCTTCCTCCTGTCAGGCAACCCCGAGCGGCCGGTGTTTCTCCAGGGCAGGATCCCGCGATTCCAGCTCCTCGAGCTTGGGCTGAACGATTTCCTCGGGATTCCCGACGATATCGCGTCCCTTGAGCTGGCCATCGAGATGGACGCGACCTTTGACTCCTATTTCGGCGGCATGAGAATCGAGACCAGCGACCACAACCGCTCCATCTACGAGGAAGGCGAGAAGCTCAGGGTAAATCCGCCGGGCGAGCCCAAATACGAGGTGGACGCCACCTACTACGGCATGGTCTCCCACCAGGCCATCCTGTTCCTTTACCTCACGGCCAGGATCGAGCTCATCTTCGGGCTGTTCGAATTCGAATTCGACATTTTCGAGATTCCCATCCCCATGCCCGACATAACGGACACCTGGCAATTCAACACCGAGAGCCTGGTGTTCTACCTCCCGGACATCGAGGTAACGGACACGGATTACGTGCCCCTCACCGAAATCCGGTTCCCGCCGACTCAGGTCGGGCACCCGAGGACCATGCATTTTCTCATCATCAACATGGGCTACGAGGACCTCAAGGGGACCGTCAAGACGAGCGAGCCGTTTCTCGTGAGGCCGGAGGAGTTCGAGCTTGCCTCGGGCGACGAGGCCGAAATCAACATCCTGTTCTCCCCCGAGGGAGCGGGAGAGCTTTACGGCGTCGTGAGAATAGAGTCGAACGACCCCGACGAGGGAGACATGGACATCCCCATTTTCGCCACGGGGACCTTCTACGAGCCGGAAGACATTCCCGATGACGAGGAAGAGCCCGCAGCGGACGAGCCGTACTGGTATGACTATGACAGCGATGCGGGATGCGGCTGCAACATGACAGCCGACGGTTATCCGGCCGCCGGGCTCCTGCTGCTGCTCGCCGCCCTCGCGGGCCTCGCAATAATCAGAAGAAAAAAGGCATGAAGCAGAGCCGGCCCTACGACATCCAGATTTCCGGACATCCTAACATGATCTGCTTTATCCTGAGG
Source organism: Pseudomonadota bacterium (assembly GCA_043813155.1). Taxonomy (GTDB): domain Bacteria; phylum Myxococcota_A; class Polyangia; order DRWM01; family DRWM01; genus JBDRLK01. The sequence continues at coordinate 7,937 of JBDRLK010000346.1, forward strand.
AGCATGATCGAGGAGCACGCTGAAAAAGCGCCCCTGCCCGACAAGCTGGACATAGCCCTTCAGATGGACGAGCAGAAGGTCGTCCTTCACAGCAGCAGCGGCAACGTGAAGCTGGTCCCAAGAACGCTTTCAGACGCAAAAGCGGTCTTTTCCGGGCAGATGGATCATTTCCTGGAGGCGCTCGTCGGGGGGGCCATCGTCAGGAGCTACCTTGCCGGCAAGCTCAGGTTCAGCGGCAATCCCGTAGAGGCTCTCAAGTCCTACTTCTGGCTGCGGCGTCTTTACCACGCCATGAAATAAAATGGAACTCGCGGGGTGGGGAGGCTTCAGAGGCTGTGTCGCAATTGGTGCTGCGCCCCCTCGGGGCGCCACAACCAGGCACGCCAAGGGCGTGCAGCACCAACATGTTGTATGACACCCATCAGTCATAGGGGTTGCGACACAGCCTCTTCAGCCTCCCGCACCTTTTAATACGGGCCATTGCATACGCGGGGAGCAAGGTTGGTCAGTGGAAAAGTGAGCCGATAGCTGAAAGCCGATGGCCGATAGCCTGAGGCGGGCCCTTGGCCCGCCTCAATCAATTCCCCTGTTCCTCGAAATCGGCGTCAATGACATCGCCGCCCTTGCCGCCGCCGCCTTCACCCGCCGGGCCGGCGTCGGAAGGGCCGGGATCGGAAGGGGGCGGCTGGGCGCCGCCGTCCTGCGGGCCGCTGTAGGAGGATGCGCTCTTGCGGTACATGGCTTCGGCAACCTTGTGGAAGGTCTTCTCCAGGGCGCTCACCTTCTCCTGGATCCTGTCGGCATCGTCGCTGTTCATGGCTTCCTTGCACTCCTTGACGGCCTCCTCCACGTTCTTCACGTCCTCTTCGGGGATCGAGCTGCGGTTTTCCTGAACGTTCTTCTCGATGTTGTAGCACATGCTGTCCGCCTTGTTCTTCGCCTCGATGAGCTCCCGCTTCTTCTTGTCCTCGCCCTCGAACTTCTGCGCTTCCTTCTGCATCCTGTCGATCTCTTCCTTGGAAAGCCCGCTGGACGAGGTGATGGTGATTTTCTGAGTCTTTTTTGTGGCAAGGTCTTTGGCCGACACGTTCATGATCCCGTTCGCGTCGATGTCGAAGGAGACTTCGATTTTCGGAATGCCCCTGGGGGCGGGAGGGATCCCGTCCAGGTAGAATTTTCCAAGCGTCCTGTTGTGGGCCGCCATGGGCCGCTCCCCCTGGAGCACATGGACCTCGACCTGGGTCTGGTTGTCCGCGGCCGTGGAGAAGATCTCGGATTTCTTCGTGGGGATCGTGGTGTTGCGCGTGATGAGGACGGTCGACACGCCTCCCAGCGTTTCCACGCTGAGGCTCAGCGGCGTCACGTCCAGCAGCAGAAGATCCTTGAAATCCCCGGCAAGAACGCCGGCCTGGACCGCGGCCCCGAGGGCCACGACCTCGTCGGGATTCACTCCCTTGTGAGGCTCCTTTCCGAAGAAATTGCGCACCTTTTCCTGCACCATGGGAATCCTCGTCGAGCCGCCCACGAGCACGATCTCACCGATGTCCGAAGGTTTCTTTTTCGCGTCCTCGAGCGCTTTCTTGCACGGGTCCAGGGTCCTGTTGACCAGGTCCTCCATCAACTGCTCGAGCTTGGCCCTCGTTATTTTCATGTTCATGTGCTTCGGGCCCGATGCATCGGCGGTGAGGAAGGGCAGATTGATCGTGGTCTCCATGGTCGAGCTGAGCTCGATCTTGGCCTTTTCCGCCGCTTCCTTCAGGCGCTGGATGACCATCTTGTCCGAGGAAACGTCCACACCCTGGTCCTTCTTGAACTCCGCGATGAGGTAGTCGATGATCTTCTGGTCGATGTTGTCGCCCCCCAGGTGGGTATCGCCGTTCGTGGAGATGACCTGTACCACGTTGTCGCCGACCTCGAGGATGGAAATATCGAAGGTCCCGCCGCCGAAATCGAAAACAGCGATCAGCTCGTCCTTGTTCTTGTCCAGCCCGTAGGCAAGCGCGGCGGCCGTGGGCTCGTTGACGATTCGCTTCACCTCGAGGCCGGCGATCCTGCCGGCGTCCTTGGTGGCCTGCCGCTGGCTGTCGTTGAAATAGGCGGGGACCGTTATAACGGCCTGGCTTACCTTCTCGCCGAGATAATCCTCTGCCGCCTTCTTCAGCTTCTGAAGAATTTTCGCCGAAATTTCGGGCGGTGAGAGGTTCTTGCCTTTTATTTCCACGACGGCGTCGTTGTTGGCCGACTCGGCAACCTTGAACGGAACCATGCCGATCTCCTCCGAGACCTCGTGAAACTTCCTTCCCATGAACCTCTTGATGGAAGACACTGTATTTTCAGGGTTTGTAACGGCCTGTCTCTTCGCTATCTGGCCTATCAGGATCTCATCCTTTTCCTTTTCCCAGGCCACAACCGAGGGCGTCAGCCTGTTCCCCTCCTCGTTCACTATGACTTTCGGCTCTTTGCCCTCCATGACGGCAACAACACTGTTGGTCGTTCCCAGGTCTATTCCTATTATTTTAGCCATCTTTTCACTCCTTTACATATGTAGAAATTCATGTCGTATTCGATTGAACTCATTGAATGCATTCAGCAAGTTAACCATGAATCAAGGTTTGTCAATTTCAAGACAGGGGTCGGACGTCACAGGGGTCGGACGTCGCATTTTGCGTGTAGAACAGGGGTCAAACGCTGAATTGGGCTTGAATCATTATCGTGGGCAGGGGAGGCTTCAGAGGCTGTGTCGCAACCCCTATAACTGATGGGTGTCATACAACATGTTGGTGCTGCACGCCCTTGGCGTGCCTGGTTGTGGCGCCCCGAGGGGGCGCAGCACCAATTGCGACACAGCCTCTTCAGCCTCCCAATCCTTGTCCTACCGCCACCTCAGGGTCTCGGCGTGGCCCTTGAGCACGAGATTCTGGTTGAGGCCGTCCGTGTTCATCAGGTAGATCCCGCCCCTCGAGGAGTGGAAGGCCACGAGCCTGCCGTCGGGGCTCCAGGCCGGTGACTTGTTGGTGCCCTGGCCCTGGGTAAGCCTCTTCATGGCTCCCGACTTCAGGCTTACGGTGAAAATATCGTACGTGCCCTCATCCCTGCCGGAAAAGGCGATCTGGGGCTCATCGCATCGAGGGCACCAGCAGGGCTCGGTGTTGTATTTTCCCTTGTAGGTCACCCTCTTGGGCGCCCCGCCGGCAGCGTTCATGACGTATATCTGGGCCGATCCGTGCCGGTTCGAAACAAAGGCGATATTGCCGCCCGGCCCCCAGGCGGGGGACACATCGATGCCCGGGCTGCTCGTCAGCCGCTTGATGATTTTTCCCTCGAGATCGCAAAGAAAGATATCGGGCTGGCCGTCCACGGCAAGGACCACGGCCATCTTGCCGCCTCCCGGAGCGACGGTCGCGCCCATGTTCACGCCCTCCCCTTTCAGGACGGGCTCCTCCTTTCCTGTCCTGTACAGGAAAGGAAAACCCGTGAGGAAGGACGTGTAGAACACGGACCCGCCGGGCCCCCAGGACGGGATGATGTTGATGGACCCGTTATCGGTCACCTTCGAAAGCCCGTAGCCGTCCATGCCGACCTTGAAAATGTCCTTGCGCTTGACGCCGGTCTTTCTCGCGAACAGGATCCGGCTTCCAAACGAGCCCATGACGCCCGTAAAATGCTTGATAACCAGGTTGACGAAATTGTGCACCGAGCCCCTGATGTTCGTCAGCTTTCCCGAATAGCTCTTGTGCAGGACCGGAGAGCCCCCCTTCACGACCTCGAAAAGGTACAGATCGAGCTCGAACTCCGCGCCCGTGATCTGGATATCGCCCTTGATGACCCCCTGCGCGCCGACAACGGTCCAGGCATTCTCGCTGATCGCGGAGGCAGCCTTGTCCTTTTTTTCCAGAAAAGAGGCGGGCTCGAGAACCTTGAACAGGCTCGAGAGCATCAGGTCCCTCGAGGCGATCTCGACAACCTGCTTCGAGCCCGAGGACGTGCCGGAGGGCGGGACAATGGCGATCTTGTAAAGGTCCTTTGCCGGACCGTACACGTCCAGCTCGAGCACCTTCTCGCCCTCGTCCGGGGAAGCGCTCGCCGCCGCTTCGTCTTCATCCCCGGCACCGTCGCCGCGTGTCAGCGAAACGTCCACAACGAGCGCTGCAAGGAGGATAGCGGCGACAGGCGCCGCAAAAGGCATGGGTTTTCGCGCAGGTTTCATCCCTGATAATCCTTAATAATCCTTGCCGTGGAACCTTATCACGAGCCCGCCATCGAACAGCTTCCCGGCGATCTCGTCCGGCGGCTCGGGCAGCCTCTTGTCGTCAGCCTCGAACTTCTTGAAAATCTCCACCACCGATCCGTCAAACTGGCTGTTGCCTGATCGTTTGACGAGCTTGTAATCATGAATCTTCAAATCCGGCCCTATGGTCAGCTTCACCTTGACGACGAGACCGCTGCGCTCCTTGTCTGAAACCAGGGAAGGCACGACCCACAGCTCCTTGAATATCCTGTAAAGCTTGGTCGCGTACAGGTCGCCCGCCTTGGCCAGCGCCGGGTCCGTGACCTCGCCCTCGGGAACGCCGTCGGGCAGGCCTTCCACCATGGGCTTGTCCGTGATCTCACCAAAAGCGCGGGCCGTGTCGAAGATATTTCGAAGCTTGGGGTCTTCCTTGGCAAAGGGAAGGGCCTTTTCCCCGTTCGACGGTTCAACGGGCGGGGGATCCAGCTCGGTGCTGACCGGGATCTTGTCCCTTGGCCCCGTGGCAAGGGCGGGCACCTTCCTCTGAGGCATGGCGGTCTGCTCCGGCGGCGTGCCCAGCTTCACGAGGCGCGCGACGATAAACTCCACGCTCTTTTCCTCTTCTTCCTGCCTGCTGTCGTCGCTGAGGCCCAGCACCTTGCCGCCGTGAAGAAAAAGCACGATCGCGCAGAGGGCCACGAAGTCGAAAAACACGGTCCCGAAAACGCTCGCGAGGTGGAGCATCATGCCCCTGCTTTTCTCGTCCGATGCAGCGCTCATGTCAGGTTCCCGGCTTTTCCACGGCCTTCTGCTCCTCTTCGCCTTCTTCCTTGGATGGGGCCGGGGCATCGTCCATTGGGTTGGTCACCATGCCGAGCTTGATCACGCCGGCCTCTCTCAAGAGGCCCATGACCTTTACCACGACGCCGTAGGGAAGGGATTCGTCGGCCTTCAGGTACACCTCTTTTTCCGCCTTGATCCTCTCGTTGGTCAGCAGGACCTCCTCGAGCCGGTCCTTCGGGATGGGAACATCGTCGAGCAGGACGTTGGCGTCCCTGTCGATTACCAGCATGAGCTTGGACTCGTCCACCTCGAGGTTCGCGCCTCTGACGTCGGGAAGATCCACGTCGAGCCCCGCTATCATCATGGGCGCGGTCACCATGAAAATGATGAGCAGAACGAGCATCACGTCCACGAAAGGCGTAACGTTGATTTCGGAAAGAAGGGTGTCCTGCTTCAGCGTCTGCATGGCCTACTTCAAAAAGTACCTCTTGGTGATGTTCAAAAAATCATCGGAGAACCCGGACATGGAGGCTGACACGACCCGTATCCTGCGCAGGAAATAGTTATAGGCGATCACGGCCGGGACGGCGGCGACCAGGCCGATGGCCGTTGCGATGAGCGCCTCGGCGATACCCGGCGCCACGGTCGTGAGGCTGACGGATTTTTCGTCGGAAATGCTCATGAAGGAATGCATGATGCCCCACACCGTGCCGAACAGCCCGATAAAGGGCGCCGTGCTTCCCGTGGTGGCAAGGAATGGAATCATGCCCTCGATTTTCGTGAGCTCCTCGGTGTAGGCGCGGTTGAGCGCCCTCTCTATTATCTCGATCTGCCCCATGTCCTTCTCGATCATCGAGACCCTGGCATGATTGGCCCCGTACGGGCCTTCCCTGGATTTCAGCTTGGCCAGCTCCATGTAGCCGGCCTTGAATATCTGCGCCACGGGGCTGCCGGAAAAACGCCCCGACTGATCATACACCTCGTCATAGCTCCGAGAGCCCCAGAAGAGCTCGAGAAACGCTCTGGTCTGGGACCTGGCCCTGCGGATCACGATGGACTTGTAAATCACGATGTACAGGCAGATGTGAAAAAAGAGGACCAGGATGATGATCACGGTCTTGACGACAATCGTGGCCTCCTTGAAGAGCTCCCACGGATCGAACGCTGCAAAAATACTGGAAAACATGATTTTCTAACTCATGGGTAGGGGAGGCTTCAGAGTCTGTGTCGCAACCCCTGTGACCGAAGGGTGTCAAACAACATAGTACAGCTGCACGCCCTTGGCGTGCCTGCATGCGGCGCCCCGAGGGGGCGCAGCTGCAATTGCGACACAGCCTCTTCAGCCTCCAAGGAAAGGGCGGCTGAAGTCGCCCCTACCCGGGATTTCAGTGTACAACAATTATACCCGGTAGATTATTCTCCCTCTCGAGGGGTCGTAGGGGGTTACCGCCACCTTTACCCTGTCACCGCTGACTATCCTGATCTTGAATTTTCTCATTTTACCGGCCAGGTGGGCGAGGACTTCCAGGCCCGAATCCAGCTTTACCCGGAAGAAGCCCCCGGGCAGAACGTCGCTGACGATTCCTTCAAATTCTATATGGTCATCCCTCGGCATTCTTACCTGCTTCCTGGTGTTATTTTTTTTCCTTGGACCCGAAGGCGTCGAGCGGCGACCATTTTGCGGTCTTCTGGTACATGAAGGCCTTCCTCAGAATCCTCTCCGTGCCGTCATCGGAAATAACGCGAACATCGACGAGCGTTGATTCGTCGTAAGGCGGGGTCGTAACGACGACCTTGTCCCCGCCCTCTATGTACGCGTGAGGCGCACGCTCCGAGCCGAAATACACGATAACGCCCTGTCCTTTCTTGAATCCCGCGCCCTTGATCGTGACGTTTTCCGCGCCCGCCATGACCCCGGCCGCCGGCTTGACCTCCTTGAGTGTCATCCCCTCGCTGCATCCGCCGAGCAAGAAGATCGCAAGTACCGTCACGATACCATGCAAGGAACATCTTGTATCCATAATGACCTCCCTGGTGCGGGCCCGACCGCAGGGGCCGCGGTT
>JBDRLK010000347.1:0-14819 GCA_043813155.1 Pseudomonadota bacterium
ATCTTGAATTTTCTGGGGTTTTTCTATGAAATTATTTCATAGCGAACTTTTCATTCTTCGCGCTATGAAATAATTTCATAGAAATAATGGATGAAATTCAAGATTCAAGGCCCGGCCCCCATACTCCCCCCACTACTTGAAAATGAAAATCAGCAGCAGGGGCAGTAAAAAGAACAGGGAGCCGATGTACAAAAGCGCCAGGACCGGCGAGCGGCTGATCCAGCCGCTGACCCTGTCCGCGAGAAAGAGCGGCACCCTTTTCAGGGGATACCAGATGCCTATCCCGATGAGATTGAACATTGTGTGTGAAAACGCCACGGCAATGGCGGGAACATTCTTCGTGGCCAGGGCGGCGAGTATGGCCGTAATGGTCGTCCCGAGGTTCGCCCCGAGCGCGTAGGGGTAGATCTGTTTCAGGCTCAGGATCCCGGCTCCGGCCAGCGGCACCACGACGGAGATGGTTACCGAGCTGCTCTGGACGGCGGCCGTCAGGATCATCGCTGCGAACATGGCATGAATATCGGTCTTGAAAATATAGCTGTCGAGGAGCACGCCGAATTTTTCGATGACCATGCTTCGCATGGACGTAACGATCAGGTAAAGAGCGCTGAAAAGAAGCCCGAGCCCGAGGGCAAACTGGGCCATTTCACGGCAGAACATCCAATTCGGGCGGACGTGGAAAAGGGTTCCTGCGACAGCCAGGAAAAAGGCGAACAGGAGGAGCCTGAGTCCTATGGACCGCTTGTCGTTCATTCTTTTTACGATGGAGACGATGCAGTAGAGCGCGGCGACCCAGAAAGCGAAATTCAGGACGAATTCGATGAGACAAGGAAATCGGGAGAAGAGACTCTTGACCATGTTCTCCTGAGGCGCAACGACGAGCTTCAGCGGGCTTGCAAACTTTACACCACCCACGTTTTCGAACAGTTTTGCCAGGTAGAAGGAAGCGTGGCCGAGGAAATTCGTGAAATACTGGACCGGAAAGATAACGATGACCGAGAGAATATTGAAGTAGTCGTGGAGGGTCGAAGCCTTGAACGCTTTTTCAAATTCCTTTTTCCGGCCCAGGCTTCCCAATGAAACGAGTATGCTGGTAATGGTCGTGCCAATATTGGCGCCCATGATGATGGGAATGGCCAGGCGGATGGCGACCTGGGGATCGTCCCCGAATGTTCCGCCGGCTATGAGGGCGACGACCAGGGACGTCGTTGCGGACGAGCTCTGGATAATGCTCGTCACGAGGACACCGATAACCAGGCCCACCATGGGATTGGAAGCGAGCTGGACCATGAGCTGCTGGCCGTAGCCCTGCCCGATGTCCTTGAAAGACCCCAGCAGGCCGATGCTCACGAAAAAAACGTCGAGGGCAAGGAAGACCAGGAGAAATTTGAATATCGATACCAGGGACTGGCGGGCTTTTTCCGAGATTCGAAGATTCAGTCCCATCAACCCCACTTCATAGCCATTTTTAAAATAATTTCAATGGAGCTATGAAAATTATGGCGGATGGCGAGGGACCTTGAATACGGGGGTCCGACCCCTTCTTTAAAAAGGCAGCCTTCGGATGGCGATATCCAGGGGGATCATGCACAGCAGCAGCAGGATGAGCCAGGGCCACAGGTTCTGCTCGTGCTCGATGTCGCTGCCTTCCCGCGCCCAGATGTCGGCCGGGGCGGGGTTGAGCCTGCCCGATGTTGCCTTCGCGATTAGCTCGAGCATGTCGCTGTCCGTTCCGATCTTGCGGTACTCGGTAGGGTAGGGGATATTGAGGGACGTGTTGGCCTTTTCCGCGTACGCCCCGTCCCCCGCCTTCATGCTTGTCCTGACAAAGTACGCGCCGTAGTCCTTGATGTGAAATTCCCCCCTGTAGTGGCCGGGAGCGGTCTGCTCGAGCTTGAATTCCGTCCCTTCCTTGTCGTCGAGCCGGGAAAAGGCGCCGCTCCCCGAGGCGCCGTCGATGAACTCGCCGCTTGCCTCGTCCACCAGGTCCACGGCCACGGTGACCTTGTCGCCCTCAACACTGACGTTGATCTTTCCGCCCTTTTCTTCCTCTTTCTTCTCCTTGCCGCTCAGCGACCGGATCAGCTCGGCCCAGAATTTGCCGAAGAGCTTCCACCCCACCCAGGGCGCGCCCCAGCGCGACTTGACGTCAGGGGTGAAGGCCACGACCCATCCCTTGCCCTGCTTCCACATGGCCATGACAGGGTCCTTGCGGTCGGACACAAGAACGGTCTGGGCCCTGCCGCCCCTGGCCGAGGTCAGGTTGTACCCGCGCACGTAGGGAAGCTTGCCCCCCACCTTGGAGATGAAGGGCGTGGATTTCTTCACGAGCACGTCCAGGACCCCCTCGACAACCGCCGGCGGCGCCACCACGCGCATTTCCTGCATGAACAGCCTGGGCAGGGCCTTGGGGTTCGAGGTGAAATAGGCCTTGCCGCCCGTTTCCACTGCGATTTTTTCCAGGAACGCCCTGTCCACGCTCTTGCCGAGCCCGATGGTGGAAATCGTCATGTTGTTGCTCGAGGCTTTCGACAGCAGCGATTCGATGCCAATCTTGCTGCTCTGGCCGTCGGTGAGAAGCACGATGTGCTTCTTCTTGGCCTGAACCGGGACCATGTCGTTGTAGGCCGTGTTCAGGGCCGAGATGATGTTCGTCCCGCCGCCCGAGTAGATCTGCGAGATAAAGGAGTTTATCATCATCTTGTTCTTGGCCTTCTGCATGTGAAAGAGCCGATTGGGAGAGGAGTCGAAGCTGATCACTTCCACCATGGTCTCGGGGTCGAGCACGGCAACGGACGCCTTGGCCGCCTCCCTGGCCATCTGCACGGGAAGACCGCTCATGCTCCCGCTCTTGTCGAGAACGAGGATGACGGCCGTGGAGACTTTCTGGACCTCCTCCTCCACGTCCATGCTCACGGGAAGATAGGGCTCGAAGGGGGTCCCCCGGTAGCCGCCCATCTGGTAGCTCTTCTTGCCTCCCGTGAACACGAAAATGCCGCCGCCGGCCGTGTAGCTCTTGATCTTCGCGAAGGCCCCGCCCGGCAGCTTGTGGAAGGCCACGTCGCTCAGGAAGATCGCGTCGAAATCGTCCAGGTAGCCTCCTTTTGCCAGGGAGGAGGTCCCCTCCATGCTGACCTTGTATCCCGCGGCGCCCAGGGCCGAGCGAAGGTGGCTGCCCCTGGACGGCTCGCCTTCCACGTACAGGACCTTGTTGGGCCCCTGCGCGAAAAGCGCGGATTCGAAGATGTTGTTTTCCTCGAACAGCTCGGTCATGGAGGTGTTGAGGATCTCGGCCCGGATGACGTGCTTTCCCTCTTCCCTGACCTGGGGCGTGAAGGTGATGGTGTTGGGGCCCTCCTCGAGCTCCATCTCCAGCTCCTCGAGCAACTCGGGCTCCTTGCCCTCGAAGCTGTCCGATATGAGCACGGTCACGGCCACGCGGTCGGACGAGTGGACCACGGCCCTCACGTTGAAGGGCGAGCTGGTCTTGACATTGGGCGGCACCATCATCTCCTCGAGGATGATTTCCGAGACCTTTGTCTTCACGGGCTCCACGGGAAAGATGCGGATGCCCGCCTTGGCCAGCTCGGCCGGAAGCTTCTCGAGGTCGGAAACCGTGTCCCTTCCGTCGGTGATGACGCTGATCCTGCGGTCGCAGTCCTGGGGCATGAGGCTCGTTGCGTGAAACACGGCGCCGGCGATGTTCGTGTTCTTGTCGTCGATCTTTCCTTCGGCGATCGAAGGCATCTTCTTGTATTCCTTTTCGCTGAGGGGAATGATGCGGTCGGCGAACGCGAAGTGCCTGAGCTCGGCGTTTTCCGGCTTTTCCTTTTCGAGCCTGTCAATCCAGCTTATGGTCTTTTCAAACGATTTTCCGGGAATGCTCTTCGACGTGTCGATGAGCGTGGCGGCGCAGATCTTCGAGCTTGTCCGCGTGATGATGGGCTTTGCGAGGATCACGGCGAAGACGGCCAGGATCAGCACGCGCCAGGCGCAGGAGATCGCCTTCTGCCAGCCCGGCATGTGGGAGAGCGACCCCCGCGAGATGGCGATAATAACGGGGAACAGGAGAAACAGGAGCATGGCCCAGGGGAGTACGAATGTTATGTTGCCGATCTGCATGTTGTCGTTCCGTCACTCCTCCGTGAAAACGCCCCCCCCCCCGCGCGCGGCTACGGGCCGCCCCACCCCCCGCCGGTAGGGGAGGCTTTAGCCTCCCGTCCGCCCGATGCGGCTACGGGCCGCCCCACCCCCCGCCGGTAGGGGAGGCTTTAGCCTCCCGTCCGCCCGATGCGGCTACGGGCCGCTTTACAGCGGCAGGCAATAAGCTTTGCCGCCCTCGCTGACTTCCCTGCACGTGTAGCCCTCGTTGTACCTGCACCCGTAATCATCCACGCAGGCGCGCAGGCAGAAGCGCAGCATGCCCATGCCGATGCAGTCCGCTCCGTCCCCGCAGTCGAGGTCGATCACGCACGTTGCCGAACAGTACCCGCCGGGGAACGTCCCGAGGGTCGCCAGCTCGGTCATGCAGTTGGGCAGCAGGCTCGGCACGCAGCTGCAGTGCTCGATCGTCGAACAGGCGTCGCCCACCACGGCCGGGCAGAACTGCGGCGGCGGCACTTCGCAGTAATCCGAGCAGGTGGCGCTGCTCCAGGTCTCGCACACGGTCTGGCAGGGCGTTTCACGGCCCTTGACGCAGCTGAACCCGTTGTCAGGCGCGCCGTTGCAGTCATCGTCGAGGCCGTTGCACTGCTCGGCCGGCGGGCTGCACTCCCCGGGCGCGGGAAGCGAGCACTCCCCGGTGCACACGCCTGTTCCCGTGCTGCCGCACCCGGTCGTGCAGGAGACCAGCGTTGCCGGGTCGCAGGCGCCGTGCTCGTCCATGCACTGGGCCCAGTCGTCCCAGGTACAGTCATCGCGGCAGCCGCGCGTCCTGCGGCCGCACCGGCCGCAGGCCTCCTCCTGCGCGTCGGGCTGATCGCACTCCTCGCCGTCATCGATGAGGCCGTTGCCGCACGGGAGCGTTTCCGTTTCCGCGTCACTGTCTTCCCCCGTGTCGGACGCAGCGTCCTTCGGCGGTTCCAGGTCATCGGAAAACTGAACCACGCAGGAAGCGGGCCAAAGGGTGATGAAGCTCAAAACGAGCCTTTTCATGCGCGCATTCATGCCGTCATCCGTACCGGAAACCTTCCGGTTAGATATGATTTAATGGGAAAGGATAGATATTGCAAACGGTTTGGGTTAAAAAGAACAGTGATGCGTCTCACGGGCATATCCCGCTTCCTGTTGCGCGCTGCATTGCTGCTTGCCGCCGCTCTGCCCGCCGTAAAAGCGCATGGCCAGGGCATGGACAAAAAAAACGAGGCGAAGAAGATGTTTTTCACGGGCGTGGAGCGATACAAGGAAGGAAAATACTCGCTCGCGCTCGAAGCGTTCAAGGAATCCTATGACATGCGGCCGCACTGGCAGATCCATTTCAACATCGGCCTGTGCTACAAGGATCTCGGTTTCTTCGTCAAGGCAAAAAGGGAATTTGAATCCTATCTTTCGAAAGGCAAGAGCCGCATCTCCAAGAAAATGAAAGTGAAAATCGCAGAGGTGCTCGAGGAAATCGCTTCGGTCATCGAGGAGCTGACCGTAAGAGTCAACGTGACGGGGGCCGAGATCATTGTCGACGGCTATGCAGCGGGCTTTTCTCCGCTCGCGTCCGGCGTCGAGCTCGGCCGGGGCGAGCATGTGCTCGAGGTTGTCAGGGACGGCTACGAGAGGTACAGGACAACGTTCTTCATGGAGCCTGGCGAGGCAAAGACGATCGATGTCTTTCTCGCGAAAATCGAGAGCGGGACCGGCGACACGCAGCCGACGGAAGGCAGGGCCGCCGGGAAAGCGAAAAAGAAGAGGACGCTCCCATGGGTGGCCGGCGTGGGCCTGGGCCTCGGGGTCGGCCTTCTGGGAGCTTCCCTGTACACGGGAATCGAGACACTGGACCTGAAGTCGGAGTTCGACGGTGTTCTCAATGATTATGATTCCGAAACAGCGACCTGGGAGGACTATGAAAACGCAAAAGCAAGCCGCGACAGCCTGAAACAGGACGGCGAGCTCTACGGCCTTCTGACAACGGTTTTCCTGTGCTCGGGCGCGGTTTTGACCGTTGCGTCTGCGGTGCTTTTGATAGTGGACTGGAAGCTGTCAGGCAAAGGGGAGAGCAGGATAAAAGCCAGGCCTTCCGGCGGCGCCAGTGTTGCCATTGTCCCGTCGCTGGTTCTGGAGAGGCATGGGGCCTCTGCGGGGATCACGCTGCGGTATTGAAAAGCGCCTAAAATTTCAATCGTTTTTCCTTCCAAAATTTGAACTTTCACCCTTTGCCCTATACAATATGAAAAAATCCCCAACCCGATCACCATGCAGGATATTGAAATAAGATTCGGCAACTCGTGGAAGCAGGATGACATCCTCCTGACCCGCCAGAGCAGATCCGGCACGATCGACCTTACCCACATCATCGACGTGGTGGATATCATGATCGACGGGGCGAACATCTCCATCCAGGCGCCCCGCGACTCCATTTTCCTGATCCTGCGAGATCTTCTCTCCAGGGTCGAGGAGCTCATCAGCCGCAGGAGCGAAAGGGTGAGCATCTCCTTTTACGAAAGCTCCTGGGAATTGATGCTGGTGCTCGAGGGAGGCAGCGTCCTGCTCTCCTTTTACAGGGCCGGCGCCCGTCCCAAGGTCGAAGTCAAGGATAAAGTCATTCCCCTGGCCGGCTTTATGGAGGCCGCGCTCCAGGCCGGGGATACGCTGATAGAGGACCTGCTTGCCATCTGTCCGCAGATGGTGGCCGACAGCTATGTCTCGGAGCTCCTGGGAGCCATGGAAAGGATCAAGTCGCTGGATCTCGAGCGGGTCACGGACGCCAGCGTTCCCGTGCCGTCGAGCTTTTTGATCGAATACCTGGGCAAGGGCAGCAGGGGCTGCCCGCTGACGTTCAGGTGCGAGGTCAGGGCAACCACGAGGGACATCCTCACCGCGGTGGTATCGAACAGGGCGGATTTCTATTCGCTCATGGCGCATGGAGAGCTGGGCTTCATCCTGGACGGAGAGGAAATCCTTAGCAGCAGCGGCCACGTGTTTTTCGTCATCGAGAAGCTTCTGGAGATTTCCCGCAGCATTCTTGTTTCGATCGAAGATCACAGGAACATGGAGCTCAACGTTTCCGTCGAGGATCTGGAGCTCGACGTCGCCTACAACAGCGCGGGCGGGCAGCTGACCGTGTCCATAAGGAGCAAGGCCGCGCTGGAGCCGCCCTTTATTTTCGGGAAGATCGATACTTTTTCGTTTGTCGACGAGATTTGCGCGCTGGCGAAGAACTTCCGGCGGCGCGCAGTCGAGCTGAACCCGGGCCAGAGGACGAACCTGAAGCTGGAAATATTTTCGGAAGAGATCGAGTCCCTTCTTGCGTGGCGCAAGGATTTGGGGACGCAGACCGTGAAAAAGCAGGCGGCCTCGCCGCTCAGGTACGAGGTGCCCGTTCCCGCCTTCACCGATAAGGAGGAAAAACGCCGCAACGTTTTCACGCGGACCAAGAAGCTGATGTACGTTCAGATGTGGGAAGCGGAGGTCGAAGGGCTCAAGCTGGAATCGTCCTACCTGTGCGGCGACAGGATCATCCTGACGGGAAACAGGGAAGGGTTCGCCGTGCACCGCGACAGCGGCGAAGTGCTCTGGAAGAGGAAGCTCAAGGAGCCCGATGCCCTGAGCATCATGACGGGTGAAACGGGGATCCTGAGGTTCGATCCCGGCGGGCTGCTGAGGCTCATCGACGTCAAGGACGGGGAGACCGTCTGGACCACGCGGGTCACCCCGCCCTTCGGCGTGCCCTCGGGCGCCGTGGCCGGCGGCGGGAGAAAGCCCAGGATCGCCGTGCTGACGAGCGGCGAGTCTTCCCTCATCGGCATCGACCTGTACACGGGCGAGGCCCGGTGGAGGCACAAGACGAGAAGGGGCAGCAGCTACAGGTTCGGCAAGTTCGGCAAGCTTCTTTTCGCCACGTGCAGCACCAACGCCGTTCACTGCATCGACGTGGACAGCGGCGAGCTGCTCTGGCGCTACTGCGGCAGGCACAAGTTCATCGACCCGCCCGTTTGCGCGCCGGACAGGGTGGCCGTGTGGGGAAGGGAATGGGGCGAGAGAATGGGAAGGCTCTACATGTTCGACAGCGTGACAGGGGACGACATATGGTCCGCCTCGTGCGAGGGCAGGGTGGCCGCCAATCCCGTGTTCGCGCAGGGAGCCCTGTGCGGTGCCTTCACCATCGGCCATGACCTGATCGTGAAGGCCTGGAACATAGACACGGGAGAGATCCTGTGGGAGCGGGACCTGGGCATGTTCGCCAGGTTTTTCTCCTGGATGCCGATCGACGACCGCGTCGTGATGAATATCGCGGGCGGTGTTGTCATCTGCCTTGCGGCCGTGGACGGCACGGTCCTGTGGAGCAAGAACATGGGCCGGGGCGAGACCGACGATGTTCCCATCAACCTGGAGCCCGTCCTGAGAGGCGGGGGCCTGTTCGTGCCCGCCGATACGACCTACGTGTTCTCGCCGGCCGACGGGACGCTTCTTCACAGGCTCGCGGACCAGAGCCCGGTGCCTGACTTTCTCAGGGTCGATGAAAAATACTCGATTTACGTCGGCGAAGTGAGCGGATATTTCTGTGCCTACGGTGTTTCCGGACACCTCGGCGTCATCGAAGATTAATCTCAATCATGGATAGGGGAGGCTTAAACCGCAACCTCCCGGAAAATGACCATGAACTACGACGATCTCTTTGACCGCAACTACGGCGTGCTGACGCGCGAGCAGCAGGAGAGGCTGCACGGCTCGGACGTGCTGATCGTGGGCTGCGGCGGCATCGGCGGCACCGTTGCGATCATCCTTGCCCGCAGCGGCGTGGGCAGGTTCACGCTCGTTGACCCCGACACCTACGAGCCCACGAACATGAACCGCCAGATAGGCTGCTTCAAGGACACGCTGGGGAGGAACAAGGCCGAGGTCGTCAGGGAAGATATCCTGAGGATAAACCCCGAGGCGCGCGTTGAGGCGCACGGCGGCGAGCTTCCCTTTTCAGAGATCGAAAGGCTGGCCGCGCCCAGCGATCTCGTCTTTCCGGCGGCCGACGATTACGCCTACAGCATCATGGTGTTCCGCCGCGCCCGCAAGCTTCGAAAGCCCGCGCTCATGATCGTTCCGGCGGGCCTGTGGTCCATCGTGACCATCATCCGGCCGTCGGGCCCCACGGTCGAGGACATTCACGGCGTGCCGCCCGTGGGGACCTACCGCGAGCTCAAGGAGATATTCGAGACCCGCAAGTACAAGCTCGCGACCCTCTTTTACACGACCCTTGGCGGGTGGCGAAAGGAATACTACAGGGACTTCATCGAGTCGGGCCTGCCCCCGGCCCAGATCTGCCCCGTGGTGTGGCTCGCCTCGAGCGCCGGCGCGCTCGAGGCCGTCAAGCTCCTGAGCGGAAAGGAGAAGCCCGTTGCCGCGCCCTGGTACTGGCTCATCTCGAAGGACGGCATCCGCAAGCAGCACATCCGCCGGCCGGGCGTCTACAGCCTCCTCGTCCTGCAGCGCAAGATCTTCTGGAAGATTTTTCAAAGCCCCCTCGGCGGCCTCTCGACCAGGCTCCAGGCGCTCTGGTGGGACAAGTGGTTCAACCGGTAGGTCTCCCCGGTCAAACCAACTAAAAATTCATTCGATCGGCTTCAGTAAAGAGGTGATGCCCAGCAGGATTTCCCGGAGCCGCGTGCTGCCTACCATGCCGATGCGGCCATTGAGCATCGAGCGGTCCACCGTCGCTATCTGGGAGATGTTAACAACACATTTTTTCGGCAGACCGGCTTCACCCCTGCGGATCAATACGTTGCCGAACGCACGCCCGAGATGCAGATTGCCGGTGATGACCGCGACGACGACCGTGGAGATTCCGCTTGCATTAAACGTGTTGTTCTGAATTATTACGCAGGGCCGCCGGAAGCCGGGCCCTGAGCCTTGCGGCGGGTCCAGCTCGACCCAGTAAATTTCACCCTGCCTGACTACCATTTTTCATCTTCCAGAATGCCTTTCAAGTGCGAAAGGGCGGCACGTCGAAAGGCGATGTCTTCGGAAGATTCTTCTTTGCCGTACACCTCGTCGAGATTGGCGGTAATGGCCTTTGCCGCCGCTTTCTTTAAAAAAAGTTTTGCCGCCCGCTGAAAAAATTCACTGCGTGACATCTTTGCCTTTATAACGAAAGCCTCGATGTCATCGAAGAGCGAGTCTGGAATGGATATCGCGGTTTTCATGTTGCCGCCTCCGTTGGTTATACCAGTAGTATAACCACCGGAGGGTGATGTGTCAAGCTGCAGGAAACGCAGTTTTCTGCTCGTCTTGCGGCAGGCATACTTCATGAAATGAGAGCTTGCATGATCCATGCCGGGATTCTCCTTTGTATTTTCAGCAGGTTGGGAGGTTTGCTCGTGGAGAACAAGGCAACGTTGGCCAGTGATAACACGGCAGGTTGAGGGATTTCGGCGCATGACCTGGCAGGGTAAAATCTTTTTTCGGGTTGCCATGCGGGGCTTTCGAGTTTAAACTAGTGGGAAAACAACTGGAGGTAGTGCCATGACAAGATTTTTTGCATTGATCGCGGCTTTCTTGATGCTCGTTGCCGTCGCGTGCGACAACGGCGGTAATGGGGAGGACGTGGATTACGGTGTGGACACGACGCCGGACCCGGTGGACGACACCGTGCCCGATGTGCCCGTGGACACGCCGGTGGACACGGTGGACGACCCGACGCCCGACCCGGCGGAGGAGGAGATCCCCTCAACGCCGCAGTACGACTGCGTCATGCCCTGCGGCGCGCCCGCGGATTGCTGCCTTGCCGTGGCAACGTGCGGCACCTACCCGGACAAGTGGGCGTGCGACGGCACCTGCTCACCGGCCGGCTGCGCGAACGACGGCGAGTGCGTGACCTATGCCACGAACCGCAGCCTTCCCGACCCCGAGCTCTACAAGTGCCGCGCGCACCCCGGCGGCGGCACGACCAAGCAGTGCCGACCCGGGTGCACGGGCGAAGCGGATTGCTGCCCCGGCGCCGACTGCTCGGTCTACCCCAAAAAATACGTTTGTGACACGGGCAACTGCTTCCTCGCCGGCTGCTCGGAAAGTTCGGAATGCATCACCTGGGCCACGAGCGGCATGTACCACCTGGCGGAGAATTACATCTGCAGCCCCTCGGCCAGCGAAGGCGCGAGCGCCTGCGTCCAGTCGTGCTCGTCCGACGCTGAATGCTGCGGGCCCACGTTCGAGCCCTGCAACGCCATGCCCTACCATTATGCCTGCAATGAGGGCACCTGCAAGATGACCTGCAGCACGAACACGGAATGTGTGGACTATTACACGGCCAGCAGCATCCCGCACGCCGAGAGCTACGTGTGCGAAACGAGCCTGTGACGCTTCGTGGACGGCTCATTGCGGCGCTATTGACCGCAGCCCTGGCCCATTGCTCTTCGGGCTCCGACCTGGTGGTCGACGCCGGGCCTGACGGCGCCGTGGACGTTCCCCTCGATACGGCCGACCTTGCGGGCGACACGCCCTATGACCCGCCTCCCGTGGATAACGAAGCGGACCCGCCGGCCGATCCAGCCGCCGATGACCCGGCTGCCGACACGGGAGGGGACGAGGGCTCGGCCGCGGCGGGCAAAATGTGCGTGATTTCATGCTCGTCGCCGTCTGAATGCTGCACCTCGGCGTCCTGCGGGACCTACCCGGACCGCTGGTCCTGCGATGCGGGGTACTGCATGGGCGGGGGCTGCGGCTCGGACCCCGAGTGCGTGGCCTGGGCGAGCGGGCTCGGCATACCCAATGCCACGGCCTACAAGTGCCGCGGGTGGGCGGGAGGTTTTTCCTACTGCGTCGCCGGATGCACCGGCCCCACCGACTGCTGCAATCCCGAGTACATGGATTGTGACACCTATCCAACGCGCTACCTGTGCGATGCGGGGGGGTGCCTGATGGACATCTGCCGCAACGACACGGAGTGCCAGTCCTACGCCGCCGCGGCCTCGCTGCACAGGCCGGACCTGCAGCGGTGCAGGAGCATGGCGGGATCGGAATACTATTACTGCGCCCAGTCCTGCTCCGGCGCGGCCGAGTGCTGCGCCGGCGGGTCATGCACCGCCTGGCCCTACCACTACACGTGCACCGGCGGCTTCTGCACGGCCACCTGCGATTCGGACACGGAGTGCCGGCAGTACGCCGTTGCCAACAGCCTGCCCCACGCGGAGCGCTACATTTGCCGTGAGTTCACTTTTTAATCGTTATCTTTTGAATACACCGGGCAGGATGGATTTTGCCGGGGCACCATTGCGAATCATTCGAGAAAATGGTAGGTTTATAGCGTTATGAAATATGAGACCATTACCAAGCAAGAGGACCTGAAGGTATTTGTAAATTTTATTGTTCCGGTTTTTTCCGACATCAAGCCCATGGCGCATTCCTATGCGTCCCTTGTCTCGAGGCTGCTGGGCATCGATCTGGCTACGATCAAGAAACAGGAATACTTTTCAGGCTCCGCCAGGGATGAGCTTCTTCTGAGGACTTCCTCGAAAGGGAAGCTCAGGCGTGTGCTCCTGCTGGGCTTCGGCAAGCAGAGAAACGCCACGCCCTTCCTGATCAGGCGGCGGCTCCAGAGGGCGGGCATGCTCTTTCGAGTCAAGGGCTACCGCAATCCCGTCCTGTTTTTCCCCGATCATCCGCCTTCCGGGCTGCAGGACGGCATGGAAGCGGCGCTCGTCGGATTTGCGCTCGGCTCCACCCGGCCCTACAAGCTCAAGTCATTGAAAAAGGCGAAAGGCTCTTCCATTGCGAAGATCAGTGTTTTCTATCCCGACGGCAGGGACAGGAATATTGCATCGGCCATCAACAACGCAAAAATACTCGCCCCCGCCATTTGCGGCGTCAGGGACCTCGTCGACAGGCCCGCAAACCTGAAGGGGCCCGAGGACATGGTCGGCCTGATCAAAGAGCTCGTGGGCGAGGACCGGGCCGAAATCAAGGTTACCAAGGTTGAAAACGACGATCCCGGCGCCTTTCCCCTCGTGTACAGCGTGGGCAAAGGCAGCGCGAGAAAGCCGTGCTTTGTCGAGATATGCTACAGGCCCGACACAACGGAGGACGTCAAGAGCGTTGTTCTGGTGGGCAAGGGCGTTATCTTTGACACGGGCGGGCTCAACCTCAAGGCCTTCGGCCACATGGGGAACATGAAGGACGACATGGCCGGAGCGGCAACCGTTGCCGGCGTCATGGCAGCGGCGAGCCGGCTCGGCCTCAACCTGAACATCACGGCGCTCATACCGCTCGTGGAAAACACGCCGTCGGCCGAATCGTACAGGCCGGGAGATATTCTCACGGCGAGAAACGGAAAGACCGTTGAGGTGACCTCCACGGACGCCGAGGGCCGGCTCATCATGGCCGATGCCCTTGTCTACGGCGCCCAGATGAAGCCGGATTACATGATCGACGTCGCCACGCTTACAGGGGCGTGCGTCATTGCGCTCGGCCCTTTCGTGGGCGGGCTCTTCTCGAACGATGACCTTCTTGCGCAAATGCTCGAGGACGCGGCCTCCAGGGCAGGCGAGCTCGTCTGGCGGCTGCCCCTGGTGGAGATGATGATGCCCTTTGTGCGAAGCGACATTGCGGATATTCGCAACACGCTTTCCGACCCCTACGGCGGGGCGATCGGGGCCGCCCTGTTCCTGAGAGAATTCGTGGGCAAGACGACATGGGCTCACCTCGACGTGGCGGGCCCGGCCTTTTTCGATAAGCGCTACGAGCTCGGGCCAAAAGGCGGCACGGGCTTCAGCGTGCACACGCTTGTGCGGTTCCTAGAGCGATTGTCCCGGGAGCAGTGAAAGAGCGGCGGGGCAAATCATGAAACATCTGACAAGCGCCTCGGTTCATTATTTCAGGCTTTCCACGGCACGTTGGGAAAGGATTCTCGACAGGCTCCAGGCATCGGGCTTCGGGGGCGTCGATCTGTACATACCCTGGGGTGTTCACGAAAAAGACAGGGGCGATTATGATTTCGGCGACGGGGACAGGAGCCTCGACATTGCGCGTTTCCTGTCTCTCGTCGAGGAGAGGGGCCTGTGGGTCATCCTGAGACCCGGCCCCCATGTCAATGCCGAGCTTCCGAACTTCGGCCTCCCGGACAGGATCGTCAGGGACCCCGGCATCCAGGCCCGCAGCCCGGGCGGGAACCAGGTGATCTGTCCCTTCATGCCCGAGCCCTTTCCCGCGCCGTCGTACGCGAGCGAGCTGTTCCTCGAAGAAACGGCGAAGTGGTTCGGAGCCCTGGGCCCGGTCATCGGCGATTTTCTTGAAAAGCCGGGTTTCGTCAAAATGGTCCAGGTGGACAACGAAGCGTCGCTGTTTTTCCGCGACGGCCCCTTTGACCAGGACTACCGGCCGGAAGCGGCGGCGATGCACAGGCAGTGGCTGAAGGATCAGTCACTGGAGCCTCACGACCCGCCAGTCCGCCTCGAGCCGGGCACGGACGGCCTTCGCAGGGCTCTTCTGTGGATTCGCTTCCGCCAGTGGCTCATTGTCGAGGCGCTCACCAGGATGCGCGGGTTTCTGCAGGACGCGGGCGTGAAAGGCCCCGTCTTCACCCACAACCTGCCGCCGGGAGGGATCCTGAGCCCCGTGTCCCCGTCCAGGCTCAAGGATGCCGTTGACCGCGTGACAACCGATGTCTATGTATCGGAAGGCGAGGT